>CAZNMV010000072.1:0-11081 GCA_964573835.1 uncultured Aestuariivita sp.
GTCGAAGGCGCGGTGCTCGCGATTCACGGCGCCCCGGTCGTTCTTGACGAGGTAACTGTCGAGCGAGCGCAGCGCGTAGTGGTTGAGCGTCGCGAAATCCCGCGCGCCTTTCGCCGGAAAGCGCCTTATGCGGCGCGGATTGGCGGCGACCAGAAAACGGTGCGGCACGTTGCGCCCCGATCCGTCTGTCCAGCGCGGGCGCTTGCGCGGCGCCAGCGTCTTCTTGAAGAAGGGCCGGTGCGCGCCGTAATACTGCAGCGGAAAATCGCGCCGCACCAGTGACTTGACCTCGATCGCCGCCTCGCCGCACCACAGGTCGGGGTTGTGGCTGCGGGTGAATTGGTCGATGACGGGCCGGTCCTCGAACGCCTCGACCCCGTCATTTGCGAAGAACTGGAAGGTGACCGAAATCGCCTGCGGATCGCCGCAGGCCGCCACCAGCGCGGGGATCGTGTGATCGCCCACATGGATGTTGAGGAATTCATCCACATCCGCGATCCAGACCCAGTCGGCCTCGCGCACGATGTCATGGCGCGCGGCGTCCTTCAGCGCCTCCATCTGGTAATTGCGCCCCTCGGCCGGGTTCGGCAGATGCAGGACCAGCCCCTCAGCCGCCAGCGCATCAAGCAGACGGTCGGTCCCGTCGCTGCAGTCGTTTGAATAGAACAGAAAGTCGGTCACGCCTATGACACGGTTGAAGGCGATCCATTCCAGCAGGAAGGGCCCTTCGTTCTTCACGCATGTCACAGCGGTGACGGTCATGCCGTCCCCCCCGGATGCGCCCACGCTGTCCGCAACTCGTACCATCTGCTCGCCCCGGTCCGCCGTGATCCGGCGATACCTTTGTTTTGTTGACAAAGTGATGCCACGGCCCGGCTCCGCAGTCAACAAAGGCGCCCCGGCTTGACCTTGGCCCGCCCGCATGCCCTGTTGTGCCCCGAAAAGGGGGGGTCATGACACAGGTTACCTCGATCGATGCGGTCCAGACGCTGCTGGGCGGCCAGGGCTATGTCTGCGGGCGCGATTTGGCCACGGTCACGTTTCTCGCGCTGAAGCTCGGCAGGCCGCTTTTCCTCGAAGGCGAGGCCGGCGTCGGCAAGACCGAGATCGCCAAGGCCATCGCCGCCGCACTGGGCCGCCGCCTGATCCGGCTGCAATGCTATGAAGGGCTCGACGCGGCCAGCGCCGTCTATGACTGGAACTTCC
Source organism: uncultured Aestuariivita sp. (assembly GCA_964573835.1). Classification (GTDB taxonomy): domain Bacteria; phylum Pseudomonadota; class Alphaproteobacteria; order Rhodobacterales; family Rhodobacteraceae; genus JAGYKE01. The sequence continues at coordinate 1,207 of CAZNMV010000072.1, forward strand.
CCGCCCAGATGGTCGCCATCCGCACCGCCGAGGCCGCGGGCAATGCCGACCGCGAGATGCTGCAGCGCGAACTTTTCAGCCCCGATTTCCTGACCGAACGCCCGCTTCTGCAGGCAATGCGCCCGCAGCCGGGCGGCGCGCCGGTCCTTCTCATCGACGAACTCGACCGCACCGACGAACCGTTCGAGGCCTTCCTCCTCGAGGCGCTGTCCGATTTCCAGGTGACGATTCCCGAACTGGGGACAATCAAGGCACCCGAACCGCCCATCGTCATCCTCACCTCGAACCGCACCCGCGAAGTGCATGACGCCTTGAAGCGCCGCTGCCTCTATCACTGGGTCGACTACCCCACCTTCGACCGCGAGATCGAGATCCTTCAGGCCCGCGCCCCCGAAGCCAGCGAGAGCCTCAGCCGCGAGATCGTCGCCTTCGTCCAGAAACTGCGCACCGAGGATCTGTTCAAGAAACCGGGTGTGGCCGAAACCATCGACTGGGCGAAATGCCTGCTGGCGCTCGATGTCATCAACCTCTCGCCCGAGGTCATCGCCGACACGATGGGCGCGATCCTGAAATACCAGGACGACATCGCGAAACTGCACGGATCGGAAGCCAAGCGCCTGCTCGACGAGGCGCGCCGCGATCTTGCCCCGGCCTGATCCGATGACGGGTCCATCTTTCTTCGGGTTCACAAATATCCTCGGGGGGTGCGGGGGGCAGACAGCCCCCCGCTGCGACGGCAATGGTTGAACAACTTCCCCTCGACATTCCCGACAACCCCAGGCTTGTCGGCAACATCACCCATTTCGCCCGCGCGCTGCGCAAGGCGGGGCTGCCCATCGGCACGGGCCGGGTGATCGACGCGATCCGTGCGGTCGAAGCGGCGGGGTTCACAGAGAAGGCCGATTTCTTCTGGACGCTGCAGGCCTGTTTCGTCAGCCGCCCGGAACACCGCGCGGTCTTCGCGCAGGTCTTCCGGCTCTACTGGCGCGATCCGCGTTATCTCGAACACATGATGGCCGCGATGCTGCCCGCGATCCGCGGCGTGCAGGAGGACCGCATCGCCGAGGCCGCCGAGAAACGCGCGGCCGAGGCGCTGCTCGACGGGGTGGACCGCCCCGCGCCGCCGCCGGGCGAAGACGACAGCGACGAGACCGCGGTCGAGATCGACGCCTCGATGACCATGTCGGCCGAGGAACGGCTGCGCAAACTCGACTTCGAACAGATGAGCACGGCCGAAATGGCCGTCGCGAAACGCATGATCGCGCGGCTCACGCTGCCGGTCACGCCCATCAAGTCTCGCCGGGGGCAGGCGGCGGCGCGCGGGGCGCGGATGGACTGGCGGCGCACGCTGCGCCGGGCCATGCGGCAGGGGGGCGAGATGCGCGATCTCGCCCGGCTGACCCCGCGCGACCGCTGGCCGAACCTGGTTGTCCTTTGCGACATTTCCGGCTCCATGAGCCAGTATTCCCGCGTGGTCCTGCATTTTCTGCATGCCGTCTCGAATGCGCGGGGCGCAGGCTGGGCGAAGGTGCATGCCTTTACCTTCGGCACGCGGCTCACCAACATCACCCGGCATCTGCGGCAACGCGACGTCGATCAGGCGCTCAAGGCCGCCGGGGCGGAAGCGCAGGATTGGGAAGGCGGCACCCGGATCGGGGCCTGCCTGCATGCCTTCAACCGCGACTGGTCGCGCCGCGTCATGGGGCAGGGGGCGGTGGTGCTCCTGATCACCGACGGGCTCGACCGCGACGACCCCGACGCGCTGGCCCGCGAGGCCGAACGCCTGCATCTGTCGGCGCGGCGGCTGATCTGGCTCAATCCGCTGCTGCGCTGGGACGGCTTCGCGCCGAAGGCGCGCGGGATCGCGGCCATGCTGCCCCATGTCGACAGTTTCCGTGCGGGCCACAGCATCGCCTCGCTCGAAGAGCTGGCGCTGGCGATCTCGCGTCCCGACGATCTCGGCGAAAAGTCGCGGCTCATGGCGATGCTGCGCGAGGTTTGATCTGAATCATTCCGCAAACGGAATGTAGAATATATTCTGATTCCTGAATGCAACAGGAATGGAGCCATTCGCCATGACACTCAACTGGAAAACGGGAGGGCTGGCGCTGGGCCTGGTGTTCTTCGCCGCCGTCCTGCTGAAGGGGCCGATCGGCGTATCGACCCAGTTCGTGATCCTCGACGGGATCGTCGCGGATGCGGTGAACCCCGCCTTCATCACGCAGACCGACAGCGGCTATACCTCGACCAATGCCTATATGGCCAAGTCCGATGGTGCCTATGCCAAGAACGCGGCCAATCCTCTGAACTACAGCTTCGTCTTCGTTCTGGCGATGGCGCTGGGGGGCTTGCTGTCGGCGCGGCTGCGTGGCGGCCTCGACGCGGCCGAACGCACGATGCCTGCGCTCTGGCGGGCGAATTTCGGCGACAGCCCGGTCAAACGCTACGCGGTGGCCTTTCTTGCGGGGGTGGTGGTGCTTTACGGCGCGCGGCTCGCGGGGGGGTGCACGTCTGGACACATGATGTCGGGGATGATGCAGACGGCGGTGTCGGGTTATCTCTTCGCCCTTGCCGCCTTCGCTGCGGCGATCCCGGTGTCGCTGATGATGTACCGGCAGGAGGACTGAGCCATGACGACGCTTCTTATCGCAATCGTGGTGGGTGTGGCCTTCGGGGCCGTGCTTGACCGGATCGGGGCAGCGAACCCCACGCTGATCGGCCGGATGCTGAACCTGACCAACCTGCATCTGATGAAGACGATCCTTCTCGCCATCGGCACGGCGTCGGTCCTGATGTTCGCGGGCCAGATGACGGGTCTGGTCGATGTGGGCCACATGTCGGTCAAGGCGGCCTATCTGGGCGTCATGATCGGCGGCGTGTTGCTGGGCGCGGGCTGGGCGGCGGCGGGCTTCTGCCCGGGAACCGGCGTAGTCGCGGCAGCGACGGGGCGCAAGGATGCGCTGTTTTTTCTGGCTGGCGGGCTGGTCGGTGCTGCGGCCTACATGGTCACCTACCCCGCCTGGAAGGCCAGCGGCCTTCTCGACAACATCGTCGGCGGCAAGGTGACGCTGGGCACGGTGCCGGGGGCCGGATATGACGGCCTGACGGCGCTGCCGGGCGACATTCTCGGGATCGTGCTGGGTCTGGCCTTCATCGCCATCGCCTTCGCGCTGCCCGAGCGGATCGTGGGCAACAGCAAGGCGACCGTCCCCGCCGAGTGAGCCTTTCTTCCCTCCGCGCGTCCGGGCGCCCCGTCATCCGCCGGTGACGGGGCGTCTTTCTTCTGCCGCAGGGGCGCATAGATTGGGGGCAGACACCGGGCGCGGGCTGACCCATAGTGCGCGCCGGCAGGAAAGGAGGCGCGATGGAACGGTTCGACAGAGGCCCCGAGACGGCGCTCGACTGGCACCGCGCAGGCCGGGGCGCGGCGCTGGCCACCGTGGTCGAGACCTGGGGCAGCGCGCCCCGCCGGGTGGGCGCGCAACTGGTCGTGAGCGGCGCAGGCGAGATCGAAGGCTCGGTCTCGGGCGGCTGCGTCGAGGGCGCGGTCATCGTCGAGGCGCAGGAGGCGACCGCAGAAGGCCGCCACCGCGTGCTGGAATTCGGCGTGAGCGATGATGACGCCTTCGCCGTGGGCCTCGCCTGCGGGGGCACGATCCGCATTCTGGTCGAACCCGTGGGCAGCGCACTGCCCGAGGACCTGCTGGCGGAACTGGTCGCCGCGCGCGCGGCGCGCAGGCCCGTCGCCTACGAGATCGATCTGGGCAACGACACGCGGCGTCTGCTGCACGACGCCTATCCCGAGCGGATGCGCATGGACCGCTCGGGCTTCGAGGACGAGGCCCTGTTTGTCGCCGTCCACAACCCGCCCCTGCGGCTCGTGGTGGTGGGCGCGGTCCATATCGCGCAGGCGCTGGTGCCGATGGCGCGGATCGCGGGCTATGATCCGGTCGTGATCGACCCGCGCGAGGTCTTCGCCACCTCGGACCGGTTTCCGGGGGAGAGCATCCTTCTCGACTGGCCGGATGAGGCGGTCTTGGCGTTGGGCCTCGATTCGCGCACTGCGCTGGTGCTGCTGACGCATGACCCCAAGCTAGACGATCCCGCGATCACCGCGGGGCTTCAGGCGGATGTCTTCTACATCGGCGCGCTGGGCTCCACGCGGACCCATGCGAAGCGGGTGGAGCGGTTGGCACAGGCGGGGTTCACACAGGCGCAGATCGCACGCATCCACGGGCCCGTGGGCCTCGACATCGGCGCGGCGGGGCCTGCCGAGATCGCGGTGTCGATCCTCGCAGAGATGACCGCGGTGCTGCGGGGCAAGCGCGCGTGAAGTTCGGCGCCGTTCCCTTGGACGAGGCCGAAGGCGCGATTCTGGCGCATTCGGTGCAGGCGGGGGGCGCGCGCATCCGCAAGGGCGTGGTGCTGACGGGGGCGCATGTCACCCGGCTCCGCGCGGCGGGGATCGGTGAGGTGGTCGTCGCGCGCCTGTCGCCCGGCGATCTGCACGAGGACGATGCGGCGCGGCGACTGGCGGCGGCCATCGTGCCCGATCCGGGCGCGGCGCGCATCCGTCTGACCGAGCCATTCACGGGCCGCGTCAACCTCATCGCCGATGCGCCGGGTGTCGTCGTCCTCGACGTGTCCGCGATCGAGGCGGTGAATGCCATCGACCCGATGATCACGATCGCGACGGTTCCGCCCTTCCAGCAACTGGCCCCGGGCGGCATGGTGGCGACGATCAAGATCATCGCTTATGGGGTCGCCGCGGCGGATGTCACGCGCGCCTGCGCGGCGGGCCGGGGCGCGATCCGCATGGCAGCGCCGGTCCTGTCGCGCGCTGGGCTGATCGTGACGGACGTGCCGGGCGCGCCCGCTGCCGACAAGGGCATCCGCGCCGTGGCCGACCGCATCGCCGCGCTGGGCATGGAGATGGCCGAGACCCGAATCGTTGCGCATGAAACCGGGGCTCTGGCGCAGGCGCTGGGGGAGATCGCGGGTGAGGTGGTGCTGATCCTGACGGCTTCGGCCACCTCCGACATCGCCGATGTCGCGCCGGAGGCGGTGCGGCAGGCGGGCGGCCGGGTGGACCGGTTCGGGATGCCGGTCGATCCGGGCAATCTGCTCTTTCTCGGCGCGCTGGGGGCGCGGCCGGTGATCGGCCTGCCGGGCTGCGCGCGCAGCCCGGCGCTCAACGGTGCCGACTGGGTGCTGTCGCGGATTGTCTGCGGCCTGACGGTCACCGCCGCCGATATCGCCGCCATGGGCGTGGGCGGTCTTCTCAAGGAAATCCCGACCCGCCCGCAGCCCCGCGCGGGCCGCGGATAGGCCCCGAGGCACCGCATCTCGTGTGCGGGAAAAATGTCTAAGAATCCGGGTTCTGATTGGCGCGGGGCCATGCTTAACTCACGGTCAAACAAACGCGCTTTTGGGAGGAAGCCATGCCACAGGTCTCAATGACCGTGAACGGTAAAGCCACGTCCGGAACGGTCGAAGGCCGCACCCTTCTGTCCGGTTACCTGCGTGATCATCTCGGCCTGACCGGGACGCATGTGGGCTGCGACACGTCGCAATGCGGCGCCTGCGTGGTGCATGTGAACGGCGCCGCCGTGAAGGCCTGCACCATGCTGGCGATGGAGGCCGAAGGGGCCGAGGTCGCCACGATCGAGGGTCAGGCCAATGCGGACGGATCGCTCAACGTGATCCAGCAGGCCTTTCAGGATCATCACGGACTGCAATGCGGCTTCTGCACGCCGGGCATGGTGATGTCGGCGGCAGCCCTTCTCAAACAAAACCCCAAGCCGACCGAACGGGATGTGCGGGAATATCTCGAGGGCAACATCTGCCGTTGCACCGGGTATCACAATATCATCAAGGCCATCATGGCGGCGAGCGGTCAGGACGTGACCGCCATCGCGGCCGAGTAAGCGACATCAAGCGAGGGGCGCTGCCCCTCGCGCTCCCCGGGATATTTGTGACCCGAAGAAGCAGGGGAGTGCGGGCGCAGACCCCCCGGAATCATTCCAGGGAGGACGACATGCCGAAGGACACAGGTATCGGCGCGGCCAAGAAGCGGCGCGAGGACGTAAGGTTCCTGACGGGGGCCGGTAACTATACCGATGACATCAACGTGCGCGGACAGGCCTATGTGCATTTCCTGCGCTCGGACGTGGCGCATGCCCGCATCAACGGGATCGACACGTCGGCGGCGGCGGCGATGCCGGGCGTCGTGCGCATCTTCACCGGGGCGGATTTCGCCGGTGTCGGCGGTCTGCCCTGCGGCTGGCAGGTGACCGACCGGCACGGGGTGCCGATGCAGGAGCCCCCGCATCCGATCCTGGCCCAGGGCAAGGTGCGCCATGTGGGCGACCCGATCGCGGCGGTCGTCGCCGACACCTACGAGCAGGCGCGTGATGCGGCCGAGGCGATCGTGCTGGATCTGGAGGAACTGCCGGCGCTCGTCCACATGGGCGCGGCGCTGAAGGACGGTGCCACCAAGGTGCATGACGATCTGACCTCGAACCTCTGCTATGATTGGGTTCTGGGCGAGACCGACAACGCGGCGGTGCAGGCGGCCTTCGATGCGGCGGCGCATGTCACGACGCTCGAGCTGACCAACCAGCGCCTTGTCGCCAACCCGATGGAGCCGCGCGTGGCCGTGGCGGAATACAGCCGCGGGACCGAGGACTATACGCTCTATACCACCAGCCAGAACCCGCATGTGATCCGGCTTCTGATGTGTGCCTTCGTGCTGGGCCTGCCCGAGCACAAGGTGCGCGTGGTGGCCCCCGACGTGGGCGGCGGCTTCGGCACGAAGATCTTCCATTATGCGGAAGAGGCGTTTGTCACCTTCGCGGCCAAGGCCTGCAACCGGCCGGTGAAATGGACCGCGTCGCGGTCGGAAGCCTTCATGTCGGACGCGCAGGGGCGTGATCATGTGACGAAGATCGAACTCGCGCTCGACGCCGACAACAACTTCACCGCGCTGCGCACCAACACGATGGCGAACATGGGCGCGTATCTGTCGACCTTCTCGTCCTCGGTGCCGACCTGGCTGCACGGGACGCTGATGGCGGGCAATTACCGCACGCCGGTCATTCAGGTGAACGTGAAGGCGGTTTTCACCAACACGGTGCCGGTGGACGCCTATCGCGGCGCGGGCCGCCCCGAGGCGACCTTCCAGCTGGAGCGCGTGATCGACAAGGCGGCGCGCGAGCTGGGTCTGGATCCGATCAAGCTGCGCCGGCAGAACTTCGTCACCGAGTTCCCCTACAACACGCCGGTCGCGCTGACCTATGACACGGGCGACTACAACGGGACGATGGACAAGCTCGAAGCGGCCGCCGATCTCGCGGGTTTCGCGGCGCGGCGCGCCGAAAGCGAGAAGCGCGGCAAGCTGCGGGGTCTTGGCGTCAACTGCTACATCGAGGCTTGCGGCATCGCGCCGTCGAACATCGTGGGCATGCTGGGCGCGCGCGCGGGGCTTTACGACGCCGCCACCGTCCGGGTGAACGCGACCGGTTCGATCAGCGTGATGGTCGGCGCGCACAGCCACGGGCAGGGGCACGAGACCGCCTTCCCGCAGGTCGTGGCCGAGATGATCGGCATCGACGAATCGATGGTCGAGATCGTGCATGGCGACACCTCGAAGATCCCCTTCGGTATGGGAACCTATGGCTCGCGCTCTCTCGCGGTCTGCGGATCGGCGATGGTGCGGGCGACCGAGAAGATCATCAACAAGGCCAAGAAGATCGCGGCGCATCTGATGGAAGCCTCGGACACGGATATCGAGTTGAAGGACGGGAAGTTCACCGTCGCGGGCACCGACAAGTCGGTCGCCTGGGGCGACGTGACACTGACGGCCTATGTGCCGCACAACTTCCCGCTGGAGGACATCGAGCCCGGTCTGGAAGAGACGGCCTTCTACGATCCCGCCAACTTCACCTATCCCGCGGGTGCCTATGCCTGCGAGGTGGAACTGGACCCCGAGACCGGCAAGGTCACGGTGGAGCGTTTCGCGGCCGCCGACGATTTCGGCAACATCATCAACCCGATGATCGTGGACGGCCAGGTGCATGGCGGGATCGGCCAGGGGATCGGGCAGGCGCTGCTTGAATCTTGCGTCTATGACGAGAACGGTCAGCTTCTGACCGGGTCTTACATGGACTACGCCATGCCGCGCGCCGATGACGTACCCTTCTATGCGGTCGACCATTCCAGCCAGACGCCCTGCACCCACAATCCGCTGGGCGTGAAGGGTTGCGGCGAGGCGGGTGCGATCGGATCGCCCCCCGCGGTGGTGAACGCGGTGATCGATGCGCTGCATTCGGGCGGGATGCGCCATGTCGCGCATATCGACATGCCGGTGTCGCCGTCGCGCGTCTGGGCTGCGATGCAGGGCTGAACGGAACCCGGGCCGGGGGGCTGTCTGCCCCCCGGACCCCCCGAGGATATTTTTGACCCGAAGAAGCCCGGAGGGGTTTTCGACGGGGGGAGGACAAGAGATGTACAACTTCGAATTCATGAAGCCCGCGACCATTGCCGACGCCGCCAAGGCGCTTGGCGCGGAAGAGGCCCAGGCCCTGGGCGGCGGGCAGACGCTGATCCCGGCGCTGAAGCAGCGGCTGAACGCGCCGGCGACGCTGGTGAGCCTGTCGGGCATCTCCGAGATGAAGGGCGTGTGCCGGGCCGATGACGGATCGCTGGCCATCGGCGGGGCGACGACCCATGCGACCGTCGCCGCCGAGGCCGCGGCGCATTATCCGGCACTTGCCGCGCTGGCGTCGCATATCGGCGATCCGGCGGTGCGCAACCGCGGCACGATCGGCGGGAGCCTCGCCAACAATGACCCCGCCGCCTGCTATCCGACGGCGGTGCTGGGATCGGGCGCGGTAATCAAGACCAATACGCGCGACATCGCGGCGGATGATTACTTTCAGGGCATGTTCTCGACCGCGCTCCATGACGGCGAGATCATCACCGAAGTGCGCTTCCCGGTGCCCCAGAAGGCGAATTACCAAAAGTTCGTACAGCCCGCGTCGCGCTTCGCGCTGACCGGCGTCTTCGTGGCGAAATACGCGGATGGCGTGCGTGTCGCGGTCACCGGCGCGTCGGAGAGCGGTGTCTTCCGCTGGGCCGAGGCCGAGGCGGCGCTGTCGGCGGATTTCTCGCCCGCGGCGGTCGAGGGGCTGTCGGTTTCGGCCGATGGCCTGATCGGGGACATTCACGGCACGCCCGCATACCGGGCGCATCTGGTGAAGGTGCTCACCAAGCGCGCGGTGACGGCGGCGGCCTGAGGCCCCGTCAGCGCGACCGGTTGAGCCGGTCGCGCAGGAGGATCAGTGCAGAGCCAAGTACCAGGACCGCGAGCGCGGTCTTGGTCACTTGTTCCATCGTGCCCTCGATCAGGAGCGCGTGGATCACGGTGCCCGCTACCAGCACTGCCGCCAGCGCCCCATGCGCGCGCCGCCATGTCGCGGGGCGCAGGCGGCGGCGCAGGGCGGCAAGCCCGAGGATCGCGAAGACCGCCCACATCGCCAGCACACCCCAGACCGAAAACGGGGTGGGCGACACGAAGAGTAGCGCATCGATCACGTCGGGCGGGCTGGTGATCCAGAGACCCGCGACATGCAGGGCGATGCAGAGCGCAAGCGCCGCGCCGATGCGTGTATGGGCCCGGTGCGCGCGCGGGCCGGTGAAGCCGGGCAGCAGGCCGGCCATGAGCAGCGGCTGAAGCGGCAGCAGCGCCATGGCGAGGATGCCCGCGAAGCCCGCCGCGATATAGATCGGGTCGCGCCAGGCAAGATAGGGGCTGGTCGCCGCCAGCGCGACCGGTAAGGCGAGGGCAAGCGCGAGCCCCGCCCATATGAGCCCTG
>CAZNMV010000073.1:0-10957 GCA_964573835.1 uncultured Aestuariivita sp.
GCCCTTGTTCTGCAACTGGTATTCCGGGATAGCGCGATAAAGGTCGAACTCACGCTGCCAATCCTCAGCCGTCATCGGCGGCAAAGCCCCACTCAGGGGACGCCATTCAGTGATCGACAACCCGCTGTCAGTGAGCCGTGTCAGACCGCCCACGGCGATCATCACCATCACCAGCGCAAAAAGGATCATCAGCCACACCCGGATCGCGCCACGCGCGCCGCGCTTACCCGCGTCGATCATGCCACCCTTGGGGGTCTCTTTGCGCGGTGTCTCTGCACCAACTTCTTCAAAGATGCTGCGTTTGCTGCTCATTCACAGGGTCTCCTTCTTGGCCGAGACACTAGGCTTGGGGCCGGGGCGCTTCAAGGCGCTGGCCTAGCCCTTCTCCTTCCAGCGCACCATTTGCCGCAGCACACCGTGCAGCGTCTGCACATCGGCACGGGTCAGGGGCATCCGCGACCACATGTTTCGAAGGTTCAGCTTCATGCTGTCCGCCTTGGTTGCGGGAAAGAAGAACCCCGCTTGGTCCAGCGTGTCTTCGTAATGCTCGGCCAGCTTGTCGATCTCGATGGCATTGGCCCAGTCGCTGCCCGCCATTTCCATGGCCTCGGGCACGGTCTCGACCGACTGCCGCCGCCATTCGTACCCGGTGAGCAACACACATTGCGCGAGGTTCAGCGAGGGAAACTCCGGGTTCACCGGAACCGAGATGATGGCATTGGCCAGCGCAATATCCTCGTTTTCCAGCCCGGCGCGTTCGGGACCGAACAACACCGCCACCTTTTCGCCGCCCGCGATCTTCTCGCGCGCAACCTCCATCGCCCGTTCCGGTGACATCACCGGTTTGGTCAAGTCCCGTTGCCGCGCCGTGGTCGCAAACACATACGTACAATCTGCCACCGCATCTACTGTGCGATCGACGAGCACCGCATCATCCAGAACACGTCCGGCCCCCGAGGCCATGGCAACCGCGCTCTGGTTCGGCCAACCATCGCGCGGCGCCACAAGACGCATCCGATCCAGCCCGAAATTCAACATGGCTCGCGCAGCGGCACCGATATTCTCGCCCATCTGCGGGCGGACCAGCACAAAGGCGGGCTGCGGCGTGTCGCTTGGCATGGATGGTGTCTCCGAAAATCCCAGGTCGCGCCTGAGTATTGCGCGCAGGCTCAAAGGGCAAGCGGTGCAAGCCCTTGGCGCAGGGCGTGAAATCGCTGTATAGGGTGGCGATGACCAAGAAAGGGGCCGAAGATGTCCGACGCAGAGCAGCCGCAGATCTACCTGATCACGCCACCCGAGATCGAACTCAGCCATTTCCCGACCGATCTGGCCCGCGTGCTGGACGCGACCGAGATCGCCTGTATCCGCCTCTCTCTGGCCACCCGCGACGAAGACCTGATCCTGCGCGCCGCCGACGCCGTACGCGAGGTGGCACACCGGTTCGACGTCGCACTGGTGATCGACACCCATGTGGTTCTCGCCCAGCGCCTCGGCCTCGACGGCGTGCACCTGACAGACGGTGCGCGCTCGGTGCGCATGGCCCGCAAGGAACTGGGGGCCGACGCCATTGTCGGCGCGTTTTGTGGCCACCTGCGCCATGATGGCATGAACGCCGGAGAAGCCGGAGCCGATTATGTCAGCTTCGGACCGGTGGGCGAGACGACATTGGGCGATGGATCCCGGGCAGAGTCAGAACTGTTCGAGTGGTGGTCTGAAATGATCGAGATTCCGGTGGTCGCCGAGGGCGGACTTGATGCCGACATCATTCGCACCCTGTCACCGATCACGGATTTCTTTGGCATCGGAGAGGAAATCTGGCGGACCGATGATCCGGTTGCCGCTCTGAAAACCCTGACTGCGGCGATGGCTGGCTGACCGGGGTAGGGGGCTGTCTGCCCCCTCGGCGCGTGCCGCGCCTCACCCCCGAAAGTATTTCTCAACCAGAGAAGTAACGAAGCGTTAACCTTAACGCGGCAACCTGCATGGGCGGCACAGGCGGAAGCGCCGATGACCGTAACCGGAGAAGCCCCCTGCCAAAGATGCAGGGGGTGGACCCGGCCAGCAACTTCTCTGGTTCACAAATACTTCGGGGGTTTGGGGGCAGAGCCCCCAAGCGTAGGATCAGGGAATGATCCGCGTGTATTTCACGCCTTCCAGCGTCGCGCCCAACCGCAGACCCGCCTGACCGAAGATCACCGCAATGACCGGCGCCAGCGATGTGGTGGTCTCGGCGGCAATGGTCTCGCCGCCTTCGGGGATCGCATATTCGATATTGGCACCTGCGGCCCAACCGGGCGAGCGGCGGAAATTCATCAGCGCGTCTTCGGTCATGAAGAAGAGCACATGGGAATATTGCTGCGCACCGATCTGCAGCCCGCCCGAGCCCTTGACCACCGAATAATAGTCGACCGTGACGTCGTCGACCCGCAGCGCGCCGCGCCCGAAGCCGCCGCCCAGTCCCAGCCCCGCTTCGGAGACGACCGGCATCACCAGAAGGCCCGTTGCCTTCTGCGCCAGTTCGAATGTGTGGGGATAGCGCGAATACATTTCGTTCAGCGTCGCATCGACACGGGCGTCGATCCGCGCGCCGCCGTCCGATCCGATGCCGTTGCCGCAGGCCGCGGTGACACCGCCGGCCAGAACCGCAAAGGTAAAGCCGCGCCGTGTGAAACGGGAATGGGTCATGCTCGTCTGCCTCTCAATCGCTGCCGATGCCGGGTTCTCCCGGTCTGATGATCAACTATAGGGCCAAAGGCAGCCGCTGTCACCCATATCTGGGGGTCATGCGCATGTTTCTGCCGTCCGGAGCGGGGCTCAGCCCGCGCGCAGACGCCGCGCGACCGCAGGCGCGAAATAGGTCAGGATCCCGTCGCAGCCCGCGCGCTTGAACGCCATCAGGCTCTCCAGCATGGCCTTTTCCCCGTCGATCCATCCGTTCTGCGCCGCGGCCTGGATCATCGCGTACTCGCCCGACACCTGATAGGCGAAGGTTGGCACGCCGAAGGTGTCCTTCACCCGCCGGCAGATGTCGAGGTAGGGCATCCCCGGCTTGACCATGACCATGTCCGCACCCTCGGTCAGGTCGCGCTCGATCAGGCGCAGCGCCTCGTCGGAATTGGCGGGGTCCATCTGGTAGGTCTTCTTGTCGCCCACAAGCCGCCCCGACGCGCCCACCGCGTCACGGAAGGGGCCGTAGAAGGCGCTTGCGTATTTGGCGGCATAGGACAGGATCATCACCTTCTCATGCCCCGCCGCCTCGAGCGCGCGGCGCATCGCGCCGATCCGGCCGTCCATCATGTCGGACGGCCCGATGATGTCGGCCCCCGCCTCGGCCTGGGACAGAGTCTGCTTCACCAGCGCCTCGACCGTGCGGTCGTTCACGATCTCGCCGTCCACGACGAAGCCGTCATGACCATTGATGTTGTAGGGGTCGAGCGCGACATCGGTCATCACGGCGATCCCCGGCACCTCGGCCTTGATCGCGCGGGTGGCGCGGTTCGACAGGTTCTCGGGGTTCCAGGCCTCGGCGCAATCCTCGGTCTTGAGCGCCGGATCAGTATAGGGAAAGAGACAGATCGCCGGAATGCCGAGATCGCGCGCCTCTGCCGCCGCCTCGACCACGCGGTCGACTGACCGCCGCATCACGCCGGGCATCGACGGCACCGGTTCCTCGACGCCCTCGCCGTCGCGCACGAAGACCGGCCAGATCAGGTCTTCCACGTTGAGCGAGTTCTCCCGGACAAGCCCGCGCACCGCCTCTGACTGGCGCGCGCGCCGCATCCGGGCGAGGGGATAGGGGGCGACGGTCGGTTTCATGGGCAGGCTCCTTGCACAATTGCGTATTGGGTGGCATGGAAAGGCGCCTGTCACAAGACCCGGCCGCAGGGCCGGACCACGGGCGCGAAGGGCAAGGCGACAGGACACCCGGTTGGATTGGTACACCGACATCGTCGAACTGATCGACCTCAGGTCGTTCTCGAACCTGTGGTTCTGGATCGCGCTGGCGGTGGTGTGGTCTTCGGCCAGCCACTGGGTGCTGGGCGTGCCCTATGACATGGTGATGCGCGCGCGCCGGGTGGGCGGGCAGGCGGAAACCGATCTCGAAGACATCGTGCGCGTCAACGTCAACCGGCTGCTCTACATCGGGCGGGTTTCGGGCCTCTGGCTTGCGGGGATCTTCAGCTTCGTGCTGACCGGCCTTGCCATTCTTGGCTGGCACTACGATGTCGAATTCGCTCAGGCGACCTTCCTTCTGGCTTTTCCCCTGACGCTGGTGGGCTGCCTCAGCCTGTCCACCGCCCGGCGGATCGAAGCCGAACAGCCGGTGGGCGAGGTGCTGCGCCACCGCCTTGCGCGGCACCGGCTCTACACCCAGATGATCGGATCGCTGTCGATCTTCGTGACCGCGATCTGGGGCATGTATGTGAACATGTCGCTCGGCGTTCTGGGCGGTTGACGGACCGGGAGCATGCGCCATCTGGCGCTGGGATCATGACAGACACGCGGCATATCATCGTGGGCGGCGCGCCCGAAGGCTTCGACGCGAAGCTGATCCTGAACGAGATCGCGCGCGCCGGCGCGCCTGTCCTGCACATCGCGCGCGACGACAAGCGGCTGGCGGCGATGCAGGCCGCGCTTGGCTTCTTTGCCCCCGACATGGCGGTGATGACCTTTCCCGGCTGGGATTGTCTGCCTTTTGACCGTGTCTCGCCCAACCCCGATATCTCGGCCAACCGCATGGCGACGCTGGCCGCCCTTGCCCATGGCGCGCTGCCCGACCGCTTCGTGCTGCTCACCACGCTCAACGCCGCGACCCAGCGGCTGCCCGCCCGCGATGTGCTGCGGCAATCCGCCTTCATCGCACGTGTCGGCCACCGCATCGACGAAGCCGCGCTGCGCCGCTTCCTTGTGACCATGGGCTTCACCCAGGCGCCCACTGTGATGGAACCGGGCGATTACGCCATCCGCGGCGGCATCTTCGACATCTACCCCCCGGGCGAAGGCGGGCCTGTGCGGCTCGATCTGTTCGGCGACGTGCTCGACGGCGCGCGCCGCTTCGACCCCGTGACCCAGCGCACGACCGAAAAACTGTCGGTCGTCGAACTCGCCCCCGTGTCGGAAGTCATCCTCGACGAGGCCGCGATCACCCGCTTCCGCCAGAACTACCGCCTCGAATTCGGCGCGGCGGGCACCGACGATCCGCTCTACGAGGCGGTGAGCGCAGGGCGCAAGCATCAGGGGATGGAGCATTGGCTGCCCTTCTTCCATGACCGGCTCGAGACGCTGTTCGACTACCTGCCGCAGGCCACCGTCACGCTGGACGATCAGACCGATGCGGCGCGCGTGGCGCGCTGGGACAGCATCGCCGACCAATACGGCGCACGCCGCCACGCGCTTGACCAGAAGGCGCGGATGGACAGCGTCTACAAACCCGCGCCGCCGGGGCTTCTCTATCTCGACGATGCCGGCTGGGACGCCGCCGTCGCCGACCGCCGGCTCCTGAGTTTCGCCGCGCTGCCGCGCCCCACCGGCCCCGGCGTGATCGACGCGGGCGGCCGCATCGGGCGCAATTTCGCCCCCGAACGTCAGCAGGAAAACATCAGCCTGTTCGGTGCCTTGGCGGCACATGTCAAAGCGCGGCTCGACAGGGGGCCTGTCGTCATCGCCAGCTATTCGGAAGGCGCGCGTGAACGGCTTGAAGGCCTGATCGAGGATGAGGGCGTCGCCGAGGCGATCTTGATCCCCGACGGCACGCGGATCGGCAAGCGCGGCCTGCACCTTGCCGTCTGGCCGCTGGAACACGGGTTCGAGACGGACAACCTCACCGTCATCTCCGAACAGGATGTGCTGGGCGACCGTCTCATCCGCAAGCCCCGCAAGAAGCGCCAGGCCGAGAACTTCCTGACCGAGGCGCAGTCGCTGTCCCCCGGCGATCTCGTCGTGCATGTCGACCACGGCGTGGGCCGCTATCTGGGCCTCGAGGTGATCACGGCGGCGGGGGCGGCGCATGAATGCATCGCGCTCGAATATGCCGAGGGCGCGAAGCTCTACCTGCCGGTCGAGAATATCGAGCTTCTGTCGAAGTTCGGCCATGAAGAAGGGCTTCTCGACCGTCTGGGTGGCGGTGCCTGGCAGGCGAAGAAGGCGCGGCTCAAGGAACGCATCCGCGAAATGGCCGACCGGTTGATCCGTGTCGCGGCCGAACGCGCCCTGCGCACGGCGCCCGTGCTCGAGCCCGAACACCACGCGTGGGAGGCCTTCAGCGCGCGCTTTCCCTATGAGGAAACCGACGATCAGCTGAAGGCGATCGAGGACGTGCTGACCGACATGGCCGCCGGTCAGCCGATGGACCGGCTGATCTGCGGCGACGTGGGCTTCGGCAAGACCGAGGTCGCCATGCGCGCGGCCTTCGTCGCGGCGATGTCGGGCGTGCAGGTGGCGGTCATCGCGCCCACCACGCTGCTGGCCCGCCAGCACCATGCGAGCTTCGCCGAACGCTTCCGCGGCTTCCCGGTCAAGGTACGCCCGCTGTCGCGGTTCGTCAGCGCGAAGGACGCAAACCTCACCCGCGACGGTCTGGCCTCGGGCGATGTCGATATCGTCGTCGGCACGCATGCGCTGCTGGCCAAGGGCATCCGGTTCAGGAACCTCGGCCTTCTGATCATTGACGAGGAACAGCATTTCGGCGTCGCCCACAAGGAACGGCTGAAGCAGCTGCGCTCGGACATCCATGTCCTGACGCTGACCGCCACGCCCATTCCCCGCACGCTGCAACTTTCGCTCTCGGGCGTGCGGGACCTGTCGATCATCGCCACACCCCCGGTCGACCGCCTGTCGATCCGCACCTATGTCAGCGAATTCGACGCCGTCACGATCCGCGAGGCGCTTCTGCGCGAACATTACCGCGGCGGGCAAAGCTTCTATGTCGTCCCGCGCATCGCCGATCTGCCGGAAATCGAGGACTTCCTCAAAACCCAGGTCCCCGAAGTCAGCGTCGTCACCGCCCATGGCCAGATGGCCGCGGGTGAACTCGACGACCGGATGAACGCCTTCTACGACGGCAAATACGACGTGCTGCTGGCCACGACCATCGTGGAATCGGGTCTCGATATCCCGACCGCCAACACCATGGTGATCCACCGCGCCGACATGTTCGGGTTGGCGCAACTCTACCAGATCCGGGGGCGGGTCGGGCGGTCGAAGACGCGCGCCTATGCCTACCTGACCACGAAACCCCGCACGAAACTCACCGTCACCGCCGAAAAACGCCTGCGCGTGCTGGGCAGTCTCGACACGCTGGGCGCAGGCTTCACGCTGGCAAGCCAGGATCTCGACATCCGCGGCGCGGGCAATCTGCTGGGCGAGGAACAATCCGGACAGATGCGCGACGTGGGATACGAACTCTACCAGTCCATGCTGGAAGAGGCGATCGCGCGCATCAAGGCCGGTGGGATGGAGGGCCTGTCCGAGGCCGACGATCAATGGGCGCCGCAGATCAATCTGGGCGTGCCGGTGCTGATCCCCGAAGACTATGTGCCCGACCTCGACGTGCGGCTCGGGCTTTACCGCCGTCTCAGCGCGCTTTCCACCAAGGTGGAACTGGAAGGCTTCGCCGCCGAGCTGATCGACCGCTTCGGCAAGCTCCCGCGCGAGGTGAACACGCTGCTTCTGGTCGTGCGCATCAAGGCCATGTGCCGCAAGGCCGGGATCGCCAAGCTTGACGGCGGGCCGAAAGGCGCGACGATCCAGTTCCACAACGACAAGTTCGCAAGCCCCGCGGGCCTTGTCGCCTTCATCCAGGACCAGAAGGGACTGGCCAAGATCAAGGACAACAAGATCGTCGTCCGCCGCGACTGGGCCACCGAGGCCGACAAGATCAAGGGCGCCTTCGCCATCGCCCGCGACCTGGCCGAGAAGGCCAAGGGTTAGAATTTTCTGCGAAAATTCGAGTTTTCGATTTTTCGCAGAAAAATCACTCCGCCGCGCGCATCGCCTTTTGCGCGCAGAAACACGACGCCGCCACCGCCCGGTCCGCCCGCGCAAGCGCCAGATCGAGCCGCTGGCGCACCTGCATGATCTCGGCCGTCTCCCCCCGCGCCTTCAGGCAATCATGCAAGCCCCGCAGCGCCCAGACATTGTCGGGATGCACCGCGGCGCGGCTCAGCTGCCCGCCAAGGCCGAGGTCTTCGCGATAGACCACTTCGGCTTCTGCAACGCGCCCCTGTTCGAACAGAAGCGCCCCCAATGCATGCCGCGTCGGCTGCATCCAGCCCCAGGGTTCGTCATAGGGAAGCGCATCGTCGATCGCGACCGACCGGCGCAGATGGGCGAAGGCCACATCAAAATTGCCCTTGCGGTACTCGATCTCGCCCCGCAGCATTTCCGTGGCGATCCCCAGCAGATCGCGGACCTTGTTGTTGTGCAAAAGCCGCCCCTCGGGCACCCGGTCGCGCGCGGCGTGAAAGACCTGCTCTTCCGCTTCCGCCTCAGCCACCCGCCCCAGCGCGGCAAAAGCCACGGCGCGCGCGTAATGCACATTCGCCGTCAGCGTCGCGTAAAGTTCCCGGTCCTCCGGCGGCTCCATCGCGATCAGATCGTGCCAGCGCCCGAAGCGCACCAGAACATGCGGCTCCATCGCGAGGTATGCCTCGAAGTAATCCGCCATGGGGGGCGAGGGGATGCGCAGCATCGCCTCGGGCACCGTCGCGGCCATGCCGCGCACGGCCTCCAGCGCCGGTTCCAGCTGACCGAGAAACATCGCGCCATACATGACGAAATGGTAATCGTGCATCCGGTAGCCGGTATAGAGGTTCATCGCCCCTTCGCGGGCGTAGTACTTCAGATCCGCCGCGACCGCCCGCTGGTTCCAGTGGACGACATCGTGATACTGCCCGCAGAGAACATCGATATGCGTGGGCATGTGCACCAGATGCCCCGCATCCGGCACCAGCGTCCGCAACACATCCGCCGACTTCAGCGCCTTTTCGGGGACAGGCGACATTTCCATCAGGTGCACGTAAAGATGCAGCACCCCGGGATGAGCCATCGCGCCCGGTAGCTGCGCCATCGCATGTTCCAGAAGCGCCTGAGCCTCGGCCGTCCGAGCCCCTTCCGCAGGCTGGCCGGTGGGCAGATCCCACATCTTCCACGGCGTCAGGTTCAACAGCGCCTCGGCGAAGACCGCGATCACCTCGAGCGATGCGGGATGTGCCTCCGCCACCCCGCGCATGGCGTCCGCGAAGGCGTGGTTCCAGGGTTCCATGTCCTCCACGACCGTGCCCTGCGAATAGCGGGCGGGCAGGGCGCGGATCAGCGCCGCCTCGACCGCGCTCACCCCGTGAGCCAGCGCCAGAGCGCGTCCGGTCGCGTCAAAGCAGGTGGCCAGGGCTTCGGCGCGCGACCGGTCGTCGAAGATTGCCCAGGGCATGTTGTAATTCGGCCCCGACGCATAGGCGACGCCCCACCACGCCATGGCGCAGGCCGCATCGGCCTCGATGGCCTGGCGGAAACAGCGCACGGCTTCTTCGTGGTTGAAGCCATAGGTCCACAAAAGCCCGCGGTCGAACCAGACCTGCGCCTGCGCGTTCGCCGTCACCGGGCAGCTGAAAGTTCCCAGATCGTAAGGATACTCCGCCATCACACCCCCGCGGGCAGCTCGCGCGCCTCCACGCGCGCCATGACCAGCATCAGCACGAAGGATGCGACCGACAACAGGAAAATCCCCAGCGCCATGGGCAGAAGCGTGCCGTCGAACATCAGCCCCAGCGGTGCCGCGATGGCCGCCGCGATCACCGTCGACACCCCCGACATGACCGACGCGGCCAGCCCCGCCACATGCCCCATCGGCTCCATCGCGATGGCGTTGAGATTGCCAAGCGTCGTGCCCGCCATGAAAAAGCAATAGGTCTGCCAGATCAGGAACAGCCAGAACAGCGTCTCGGCCGGCAGCCCCGACTGCGCCAGCGGCACCATCGCGCCCGCCAGCACGATCTGCAGGCCGAGCGACCATGTCACGATCCGCCGCATGCCCAGACGCACGACGAAGACTGCGTTGAGGAAACTGGCAGATGCCGACACTACCGCGACCGCCGCGAACCAGAAGGGGAAACTGTCGGCGCGCCCGAAGGTGATGTCATAGACCGGCTGGACCATCGACAGCATGGTGAAGAGGATCCCCATGCACAAGGTCTGCACGGCCAGCGACAGCCGTACCGTGGGATTGCCCAGCATCTCGGTCAGCGCGGCCCAGATCAGCCGCCCCCGGAAGGCCCGCCGCCGGTCGTGCTGCAGGCTTTCAGGCTGGCGCAGCCAGAGCCAGCCGACCGAGATGACCGAGAAGACGATGAAGGCCAGAAAGATGCTCCGCCATCCTGCCAGCGCGATCAGCCCCGCGCCGATCAGCGGCGCGACGGCGGGAAAGATCGTGAAGATCATCATGGCAATCGACACGATGCGCGCCATCTCGCGGCCCGAATAAAGATCACGCACGATGGCGACCGACACGATGCGCGGCGCTGCCGCCCCCAGCCCCTGCACCACCCGCGCGGCCAGCGTCACCTCGAGCGTGGTGGAATACCACGCCACCGCAGATGCCGCGATGTAAAGTGCCGCCCCCCACAGGATCACCTGCCTGCGCCCGAAGGCATCCGACAAAGGCCCGGTGAAGAAGGTGCCCACCCCGATCCCCAGCACGAAGGATGTCAGGATCAGCTGTGCCTCGTTCGGGGTGCTTGGTGACAATTCGCGCCCGATCTCGGGCAGCGCGGGCAGCATCGCGTCTATGGAGAACGCGATGGTTGCGAACATCATGCCGATCATCGCGACGAATTCGGGGGTTGAGAGCGGCTTGCGCATGACCGCGACCTTGACCCCAATCGCACCCACCGGCAAGGGGCCGATCAGACCCGCGGGTCGGGTCGGTCGTCTTCGTTCGCGGGCGGCGGCACCTCATGCGTTT
>CAZNMV010000074.1:0-7535 GCA_964573835.1 uncultured Aestuariivita sp.
ATGGGCAAGCCACATCCAATAGAGCTGCGAACGCGTGTTGTCGCGTTTGTCGATCAGTGGCACGGACACTGCGAAGCGGTGCCGGCCTAGGCCGCCGCACCCAGCCCCTGCCACAGGCGGTCAAGCGCCTGACCCGCGTTGATCCGCAGTGCGACGTCGATCTCAGCCCCGTGCGGCACTTGCACTAACCGGCCCGGATGCGCGTCACAATCGACGGTAAGGCGCAGCCGCTCGGTGCCGAAAAGCGCGGGCGCGACAGCCATCAGCATGACGCATGGGTCGTGCAGCGGGCGCGAGCTGCGTTCCGCATGGCCTGCGAAATAGGCCCGGATCAGGTTGGCGGCGAGGCTGGCGGCCGGTGTCCCGAAGGCGGACAGGCGGTTAAGATCCTCGGGCGTGGCCCTGAGCCTGCGGGTCACGTCCAGCGGGATCAACGTGACGGGCACCGGTCCGCAGAGGACCATTCGCGCGGCGAGAGGGTCGGCTGCCATGTTGAATTCGGCAAAGCGCCCGGCATTTCCGGGCTCGTCAATGGTTCCCCCCATCGCGATGATGCGCCCGATCCGGGCATAGGCCACGGGCGCCTCGTTTGCCAGATGGGCAAGGTTGGTCAGCGGCCCAAGAGCCAGAATGCACAGGCTGCCGGCCGGGGCGGCGCGCAGATGCGCGTCCATCAAGGCCATGGCGGACCGGCTGTCGGGCGGAACCCATGCCGGCGGCAAGGGAACCCCGCCCAACCCGTCCGCGCCGTGGATCGCGACCTCGGTCCGGCCATCGCCGGCAAGGGGGCCTGCCGCCCCCGCTGCATAGGGGATGTCGCCCCGACCCATCGCGGCCAGCAAGCCGCCGACATTCCGGGTCGTCGTGGCGATGCCGATGTTGCCGGCCACCGCCGTGACCGCTTCGACCGCGAGGGCGGGCGTGTTCAGGGCGTGGAGAATGGCCACGGCGTCATCGAGGCCGGGGTCGGTGTCGATGATCACCCGCATCGGACCCGCGGCGGTCATCGGGCCGCCGGGTCGTCGATCTCGGACAGCGCGGCAAGCACGCGGATGAAGGATCGTACGCCGCCGGTGAAGCTCGACAGATCGTATTTCTCGTTCGGGCTGTGAATGCGATTGTCGAAGCGCGCGAAGCCCACCAGTAGCGTGTCCATACCGAGCAGGCGCTTGAATTCTCCCACGATCGGGATCGAACCGCCGGTTCCCGCCAGCGCGGTTTCGGTGCCCCATTCCCGGCTCAAGGCCCCGCGCGTCGCTGTCAGGTAGGGGCTGTCGAGCGGCAGGGACAGCGCCGGGCTTGCGCCATGGGGCGTGAAGCTGACCGAACAGTCAGCCGGCAAATGGGCGCGGACATGGGCGCGGAAGGCCTCGCGGATGCGCAGGGGGTCTTGCCCCGCCACCAACCGGAACGACACCTTGGCCGTGGCCCGCGCCGGAATGACCGTCTTGAAACCGGGATCGGTATAGCCGCCGGTCACGCCGTGGATCTCGCAACTGGGCCGGGCCCAGACCTGTTCCATGATCGAATAGCCGGCCTCGCCGGCGGGGATGGACAGGCCGACATCGGACAGGAAGGCCACTTGATCGAAGGGCAGCCGCCGCCATTGCGCCAAGATCTCGGGGGCGGGGTCTTCCACGCCATCGTAAAAGCCCGGCAGCGTCACGCCGCCGTCAGCGCTGCGCAAGGTCGACAACACATTGGCCACCACCTGAAGCGCGTTGCGCGCGGCATTGCCGAACATACCCGAATGCAGGTCGCGGTCGGCGGTGGTGATCGTGAACTCCTCCCCAACGAGACCGCGCAGCATGGTGGTGATGGCGGGCGTATGCCTGTCCCACATGTCGGTGTCGCAAACCATCATGATATCGGCGCGCAGCTCCTCCGCCGTTTCCTCGAGGAACGGCCCGAGGCTGGCGGAGCCCGATTCCTCCTCGCCCTCGAACAGCATCGAGACCTTGATCGGCAGGCTACCGGTCACGGCGACCCACGCCCGGCATGCCTCGACAAAGGTCAGAAGCTGGCCCTTGTCGTCCGAGGCGCCACGCCCGACGATATGGGTGTCGCCATCGGGCGCGGGGCGCAGCACAGGCTCGAACGGGTCGCTGTCCCACAGCTCGAGCGGGTCAACTGGCTGCACGTCGTAATGGCCGTAGAACAGCACGTGGGGGCCGGGCGCGTCGGTCTGATGCGCCACCACCATCGGATGGCCGCCGGTCGGCCGGACCGACGCGTCGAACCCGAGGCCCGCCAGTTGACCCGCCAACCAGTCGGCCGCGGCGCGGCAATCCCCGGCATGGGCGGGTACCGTCGAGACCGACGGAATGCGGACGAGGTCGAAGAGGCGGGCAAGGCTGTCCTCCATATGCGCATCGGCATGGTCGAGCACGGCCTGCAAGGTGTCGGTTTGGCTCATCGGGTCATCCTTTCGCGGCGCGTGCGGCGTCGATGGCGACGATTTCCGTCCGGAACCGCCCGGCTACCTGATTGGCATCGGCCAGCACGCGGGCAGGTTCCAGCGTTTCGACGCCGCGGTCGCGCATCAGCCAGACGCCATCGACCATCACGTCGCGCACATCCGTGGGCATCGCCGCAAAGACCAACACCGAATAGGGGTCATAGATCGGCTGCATTCGGGGCGCGGACAGGTCGATGCGGATCAGGTCGGCGGCCTTGCCGACCTCGAGCGAGCCGGTCTGCGCCTCAAGGCCCAGCACCCGCGCGCCCTCGATCGTCGCCATGCGGATCACGTCGCGCGTGGGAAGCGGCTTGCGCGAGCCGCCGCGCAGCTTGCCGAAGATCGACACCACGCCGAACTGGGAAAACAGGTCGAGCGTATTGCCGCTC
Source organism: uncultured Aestuariivita sp. (assembly GCA_964573835.1). Taxonomy (GTDB): domain Bacteria; phylum Pseudomonadota; class Alphaproteobacteria; order Rhodobacterales; family Rhodobacteraceae; genus JAGYKE01. Next base: position 2,848 of record CAZNMV010000074.1, read on the forward strand.
ATCGGGCCATCGGTGGCGATCCCCACCGGAATGCCCGCGCGACGCATGTCCTCGATCCGCGCTATGCCCCGCCCTGCCTTGCCGTTCGAGCGTGCGTTATGGGCAACGCCGGTGCCGGTGCTTGCAAGGATGTCGATATCGGCATCCTCGAGCAGCAGGGCATGGGCGGCGATGGCGCCAGGCTTCAACACGCCCGCAGCCGCGCAGACGGCTGTCGTGGTCATGCCATGGGTCTGGACCGCCCAGTCGACCTCGGCCACGGTCTCGGCGAGATGGATCATCAGACGCGTCTCCTGGTGTGCCTCGTGCCACAGGGCGGCGCGCTCCATCACCGCCATGCCGGTCGAATAGGGCGCGTGGGGCGCGATGGCGGCGGTCACGCGGTCCATCCCCGCGCAATGCCCGGCCAGCGCATCGCACAGCGCAAAGCCCTCGTCGAAACTGCGGTGGTCGGGCGGGTCGAAATCGGCCAACGTCTGCCCGACGACCCCACGCATCCCGGAGGCCATGATGACATCGGCCACCTCGGTCTCATGGTAATACATGTCGGCCACGCAGGTGACGCCGCCCATGATCATCTCGAGCGCCGACAGGGTTGAGCCAACACATACCATCTGGGGCGAGACGAACTTGCGCTCGAGCGGTAGCATGTAGCGGAACAGTCGGTCGTCCACATCCTCCCCCAGCCCGCGGAACAGCGACATCGCCATATGGCAATGCGGGTTGACCATGCCCGGCATCACGATGTCGCCGGCCATGTCGCGGACCTGCGTGCCGGCGGACGCCTGCGGCGGTGCCCCGCCGCCAAATGCCGCGATCCTGCCATCCTCTACCATCAGCCATCCGGTCCGGTGCTCGGTCATCGCCGCATCAACCGTCACGAGCCAAGCATTGGTCAGAAGCGTCTTCATTCCGGCATCAGGATCGCGCAATGGTCGGGATCAGGGATCAGGGTCGCCCAGGTTCCGGGCTCGAACGGGGTGGCGAGCGAGCCATTCGCGACCAGCGGTTCCGCCGCCGCCTCGCAGCGGTATTGATAGGCGCGCCCCAGATAGGTCCGCAGGCCCAGCGTCGCCGCCAGCCCCTCGGCCGCGGGATCGCCACTCACCCGAAGCCCGTCGGCCCGTGTCGCGAGGATGAAGGCATCGGGGATCGGCCCCAGCCGGTCCTGCGAGAGACTGAGGGCTGCGCCGTCCCGGGTAACCGCCCTGACGCGCGGCCCGTCGCGGCCCGTCACGGTCAGCGGGATCAGGTTCTCGAACCCCACGAAGCGGGCGACGAAGCTGTTGGCCGGGCGCTGATACAGCGTCTCGGGCGTGTCGAGCTGCATGATCCGCCCCTGATCCATGATCGCCACCCGGTCCGAGATCGAAAACGCCTCTTCCTGGTCATGGGTCACATAAAGCGCCGTCGTGCCATTGGCGCGCTGGAGCTGCCGGATCTCGACCCGCATGTCGACGCGCAGCTTGGCGTCGAGGTTCGAGAGCGGTTCGTCGAACATCAGAAGCGGCGGTTCGATCACCAGCGCGCGCGCCAGCGCTACACGTTGCTTCTGGCCCCCCGACAATTCGGCCGGCAGCCGGTCGGCCAGATGCGACAGGCCGACCCGTTCCAGCATGGCCATCGCGCGCGCCTTTTGTTCGGCGGCGGGCAGCTTGCGCTGTTTCAGACCAAAGGCGACGTTGTTCATCACGCTGAGGTGGGGAAACAGCGCGTAGCTCTGGAACACAAGCCCGATGTCGCGGCCATGGGCCGGAAGGCGCGTCAGGTCCTTGTCGCCCAGCCGGATCGTTCCCTTGGTCGGTTGCATGAAGCCCGCGACCAGCCGCAGGGTCGTGGTCTTGCCGCAGCCCGATGCGCCCAGCAGCGACACAAGCTCGCCGTCGGCCACATGCAGCGACAGTTCCTCCAGCACCTTGGTCGCGCCATAATGGGCGGTGATCTGGTCGATGGTCAGGGGCAGCGTCATCTGGGCATGGGCCTTTTCATTTCGCGACGACCGTCAGGCCGAGCGTCCGCTCGACGATGATCATGACGATGATGGTCAGCATCATGAGCAGCACCGACACTGAGGCGACCGTGGGATCGAAGAACTGTTCCACATGCGCGAGGATCTGGATCGGCAGCGTCGAGATGCCCGGCCCGGTCAGGAACAGCGATACCGACACATCGTTGATTGAGGTGATGAAGGCCAGTATGAAGGCCGCGATCACGCCAGAGCGCACATTGGGCAGGACGATGGTGAAGAATGTCTTGACCGGATGCGATCCGAGCGAGACCGCCGCCTCCTCGATCGAGAAATCGAACGATGCCAGCGCGGCCGAGATCACCCGGATCACATAGGGCAGCACCAACAGCGTGTGCCCGATGAGCAGCGAGGCGAAGACGGGCACGCCGAGTTCCACGTTGACCGAGCGCAAGAGCGAAAAGCCGATGACGATCTCGGGCACGAGGATCGGCAGCACGAACAGCGTCGAAAGCCAGCCCGGCAGGTGGATGCGATGCCGGTTCAGCGCATAGGCTGCCGGTATCCCGATCAGCAGCGCGATGAACGTCCCCACCAGTGCCACTTGAAGCGAGGTCACGATGGTCCGGCGAAAGGCGGATATCTCCCAGATGTTCTCGAACCAGTGCAGGGTCAGCCCCTGTGGCGGAAAGGCCAGAAATGTGGTGTCCGAGACCGAGGCGCCGAAGATGATGACGAGCGGCCCGATCAGGAAGATGTAGACCAGAACGGTCATCGCTATCAGGGCGGGATGGATGCTCCGGCTCATGTCAGGCCGCCATCGGGTTCAGGCGCTTGGCGATGCGCGTCATCACCAGAACCGTTGTCATGATCACCACCACCATGATCGCCGCGACCGTCGAGGCGCTTACCCAGTCGAAGGTCACCATGGCCCTCTGGTGCAGGAATGTGCCCATCATCATCTGCCGCGTGCCCCCCAAAAGATGCGGCGTGGCGTAAGAGGTGAAGCTTGCGGTAAAGACCAGAACCGCCCCCACGATCAGACCGGGCGTCGCCAGCGGCAGAACCACCTGCACGAAGGTCCGCGTGGGCGATGCCCCGAGCGAGGCGGAGGCCTGCAACAGGTCGTCGGGGATGTTTTCCAGCACCCCGATCAGGACCAGGATCATCAGCGGAATGAAGATGTAGATCAACGCGATCACGACCGAGGTCTGCGTGTAGAGCAGCGCGATTGGCCGCTCGATCAGGCCAAGCCATTCCAGCGTGTTGTTCATCACCCCGTTGCGGCCGAGGATGATGAGCCAGGCAAAGGATCGCACGACCACGCCCGTCAGCAGCGGAAAGACCGCAAGGATGATGAGCACCGATTTCATCCAGGGCGGGCAGCGCGACACGACATAGGCGGTCATTAGCCCCAGCACGAGCGAGACCACGGTGGTGATCGCCGCGACCTCGAACGTTCGCCACAGCACCGTTCGCTGAAAGGCCGAATCGAAGAACTCGGCATAGGGGGCCAGCAGCCCGCCCGGCGCGGTGAAGGTCACGCTGATCGTGGCCGCCACCGGAATGATGAGGAACAGCGACACCGCCAGCGTCGCAGGTGATGACAGCATCCAGCCTGCAAGTCGTTTCATCCGAGATCTTCCGATGGACGGAGCGGTGATCCGGGGGGCAGGCATGCCCCCCGGAAGGTGGGCCGGGGCCCGATTACATGCCGAAGATTTCGTTCCAGCGGTTGATCCAGTCATCCAGCGCCGCGTTCATCGGCACATAGTCGACCCGGTTCAGGCTCGAAATCATCTCGTCCCCATAGGTCCAGGGCGCGGCCTGTTCCGCGGTCAGGGTCACGTTGCTGTTGACCGGCGCATCCACACCGCGTTCGGCCAGCGTCTGCTGGATCTCGGCCGACAGCACGAAGTTCAGGAACATGTGCGCCAGATCGACATTCTCGGCCCCGGAGGGAATGTTGATCGTGTTGAGCGTGGCGATGTCGCCATCCCCAAGCTCGGCCCAGACGACCGAAGGCACGGCGGCCTGCAGACGACCAAGGGCGAAATCCTGCGCCATCGAGACGGTGATTTCCCCCGTGGAGAAGAGGTTAATCATCTCCGACCCGGTGTTGTAGTTTGTCAGCACATTGGGCAGGATTTCCGCCACGCCCGCAAAGGCCGCGTCGGGATCGCCATAGGCATCCACGCCCGCCCGCTCGGCCGCACGCATTACGACCATCGGCCCTGCGGTCGTCGTGATGCCCGGCAGCGACACCTGCGAGGTCAGATCGTCGCGCCAGAGGTCGTCCCACGAGGTGATCGGCTCGGCGACCTCGTCGGTATTGTAGACGATGCCTACGCGTCCGATGGTGTAGGCGGGGCCATATTCGCCCTGCGGCGCCTGAGCCAGATCGTAGATCTGCTCGATATTGGGGACCTGTCCGCGGTCGATCGGCTGGAACAGGCCCAGGTCGATGCCGAGCTGCGAGAAACGGTCGGTCAGGTAGATCACGTCCACCCCTGCTCCTTCCCGCAATTGCAGGCGGCTCAGGCGGTCGGCGTTGTTGCCGGTCTCGAACACGACTTCGCAGGAACACATCTCCTGAAAGGGGTCGATGATGATTTCCTGCAGCGCGTCGCCGTTGAAGCCCCACCATGATACGGTGAAGGTGCGATCCTGCGCCAGCGCGGGCGTGACCGCCAGCAGCGTCGCCGCCGACACGGTCGCAAGG
>CAZNMV010000074.1:7635-10811 GCA_964573835.1 uncultured Aestuariivita sp.
CCTCTGATCGGGGAAAAGCAGCGGGCGACTAATTCTTGGGCAATTACCAGACGACCGGATGCGTCTGCCCCGTGGCTACGTTCACGAAGCCCTCCGGCGCAAGCTCCGAGGGCGCGACGATCACCCACCGCCAAGGCGCGCAGGTCAGGGTGGCGAAGGCGAGGCGTTCGGGGAAACCTGGGAACCAGCGCGGGCTGAACGTGGGCTCGTACATCCAGTCGATTTTCGCGCCCTCGGCGTAGAGCGCCTGCATTTCGGCGTCGAGGTCCTCCGGCGGGCGGCAGGTCATCAGCCCGGCGACCTCGTAGCGGACCGTTGCCGCCAGCCGCCCCTCGCGCACAAGTGCCCAACCGCCCTGCGTTTCGCGCAAGGCATTGACCGCTTGCGCCATTGCCGCGTCGCAGGAGCCGACGACCCAGATGTTGTGCTTGTCATGGCCCATCGAACAGGCCAGCGCGGTGCGGGGCGTGCGTGGGCCCGTCCCCAGCCAGAACATCGCCGCCGTCCGGCCTTCGCCTGAAAAGCGGTCGACGATGGCGAATTTCGTGACGTTGCGTTCGGGGTCACGCTGCACCTGTCCGTCGGACACGGGCAATGTCATCGTGATGAAATTGTCGTCCCAGTGAAAGGGCCGCAACAGGGCGGCCTGCATCGTCTCGCGACCCACTTGCGCCGGAATGGCGAAATCCGTCGCCGTGATCGCGCGGTCGATCCTGACGGTACGTGTCGCCCAGTCTGGCCAGTCGATCCTGGGCACGGGCATAAGATAGCGGCCCTCCTCGGCCACCTTGGCGCCGTCGGCCCAGACCTGGCGGATCGAGACCCGCTCCGGATCATCCAACAGCACGATATCGGCGAATCGGCCCGGCGCGATGGACCCGACCCAAGGCGTCAGGCGCATGTGGCGCGCGGGGTTTATCGTGACCATCTGGATCGCGGTCTCAGGGGGCAGCCCCGCCTTGATCGCCAGGCGGATGTTGTGATCGGTCGCCCCCAGCCTCAAGGTGTCCGAACAGGACCGGTCATCGGTGGTCAGCGCAAACTGAGACCAATCCTGCAACCCGGCCTCCAGCAGGCCCCCGACCATCTCGGTCAGGGAATGGGGCCGCAATTCCATGAACAGCCCGCGCCGGAGCTTGTCGAGCACCTCGTCGGTCGTCCATGCCTCGTGGTCCGAGGCAAGGCCCGCCGCCGCGAAGGCGTTGATCGTGGGCAGGTCCCGGATGCCTGCCGCATGCCCCTCGATCACGCCACGCCTCTCGAAGGTCGCCCCGATCATGCCCCAGAGCCGGTCGTAGGAAGGGTTTTCGGGGTTCCAGACGGCGGGCCAGTCCATGACCTCATCAAGCCCCGCGACCATAAGGCTTTCGGTCATGAAGCCGAGTTGTTCCTCGTAGCCGAAATACCCGCCGCCCCACTCATAGGCCGTGGGCGGCACGGCGGACCCGGGCAGTGGAAAGATCTTCTGCTGGCTTCCCGCCCGCCGCGCCATCAGCCAGAAATCGAGCGTTCGCGCCCCGTTGACGTTGGAGAACTCATGGCTAGCCTCGCAGGTCCATGTATTGCCATGCGGCAGGACCAGCGCCGCCTCCCATTCCGGGGTGACATGGCTGCTTTCGATATGCTTGTGCACTTCGCCGAAACCGGGCACGGCCATCAGGTCAGGCTCATGCACTTCTTGCAAGACCTCGCCGGGGTAGGTGCCCGCAGGCCCGACATAGGCGATGCGACGACCCGAGATGACGATTTCCTGATCCGTCAGCCACATCCGCGCATGCACGTCGAGCAGTTTGCCAACCCGCATCCGTATGTCGGCGGCGATATGGCCCAAGGCCACGCGCACCAGCCGCTGGCGGATCTTCACCTCATCGGCGGCGCGGATCAGATCGTCCCTGGGCAAGGCCGGCTGTGTCATGTCGGCTGCTCCTGTGGCGCCGGGTCCGCGATGGACGCCTTGTAAAGATCGACAAGCAGGTCTGGATCGACCGCCTCAACCAACCTGCGTCTGGAGGTGCCCAGCCGGCCGGTCGGATCGACGACCGTCATGCCGCGTGTGAGGCCGGGGGCAAGCGCCACATCCACCGAGGCGTGAAGGTATCTGGTGACGATGGCAGGGTCGATGACCACGGCGGCGGCCAAGGGATCGACGAAGCGGAAATGATCGCCGCCGCCGAAGCCCGCAATGGTTGCGCGGGCGTGATTGGCAAGCGCCAGCGAGAAGGATTTGACCGGCCCGTCGGGCACATCGGCAAAGATCGCGTCCACTTCGGCCCCGGTCAGCCTGTGCGCGGCGCAGGTTTCCCATGGCACGACCAGGATGTCGATGTCCGTGGCAAAGACGATGGCCGCAGCCTCCGGATCGACGAATATGTTGAATTCCGCGGCGGGCGTGATGTTGCCCCGCCCATGCAAGGTGCCCCCCATGATCGTGACCTGCCCCACCCCGGCGGCACAGTCAGGGGCCAGCCGCAGCGCCATTGCGAGGTTGGTCAGCGGCCCGATCATCAGCAGATCGACCTTTTCCCCCTCCCGAGCGGCTGCCGACAGGGTTTGCACCAGCACGCCCACGCCGTCGTCGCTGGCCGGGGGAAGGATCACCGCGGGCCGCGGCGCCCCGCCAAGACCATCGGCCCCGTGGATATGGGTCGCATCCAGCGGTGCCTGGATCATGGGCCGCCGCGCGCCGGCATGGACAGGAATATCCCCCCTGCCTGCCACCGAAAGCACCGACAGGATATTCTGCGTTGCCTCGCGCAAGGGCACATTGCCGAAGGTCGTCGTGACGAGGTCCGGCGCGCGCCCCGCCGCGATCAGCATCAGCAAGGCCTGCGCATCGTCAACGCCCCCGTCGGTATCGAGGATTGTCAATCTGGTCATGGTTGGGCGGTCCACCTGCAGGACAAGGAGCAGACACCCACAAAGCAAGGCAATGCCGTATATGTCCAGAGGGCATGTCAGATTGAAGCGGCTTGAGTGGGGCAGGGCGGTTGCAGCGCCTGGCGGGATGACAAAACGCAGCCCCTCCCACGGTGTTAGGAAAAATCCGCTTGGTTTCATGCGGAGCTTGCGCGCATGCGGGTCTGATCCGACGATGGAAGCCTCCGAGACGCTGTCTTGGAAATTTTCTATGCCATCAGACTTCCTTGCACGACTTACACAATCTGCCGACCGCATGA
>CAZNMV010000075.1:0-10769 GCA_964573835.1 uncultured Aestuariivita sp.
CCGAACTCTATGGGAAAAAATCGTCACCATCACGCGCAGGCAACAAACCGCCGGCTAACGAAATCATATCAGAAAATTGTCATTGGTTGCGAACTATCAATGTTTACCCAGCGTCACCCGTGCTTCTCTCGGCAATGGATCGCCGAAGACGGGGAAAAGGATGAACGTTTCAAGGACCTGGGCGCTGGTGATGAACGGCGTGCGCTCACGGATTCTGCGCGGCTTGGCGAATGTAGACGGAGAGGAACACGTCGAGATCGTCAGCCACGCATCGCTGCGGCACACACGCGACGTTCTCGCCGGGCTGAGCGACCCGTCGGACCAAGAGCGGAGGTATACGGAAAGCAATGCGGTTGTCCGCGATATGCAGGACTTCGCCGCAGAAATAGGCGACATGCTGGAACAGCATCGCAGGGCAGGCGACTTCGCGCGGTTGGCGGTTTTTGCGACACCACGAATGCTCGCGATCCTGCGCACCGAATTACCCGCGACGCTGCGCAAGGCGGTCGTGCTTGAACTACCGATGGACCTGATCAATCTCCCTGAACGTGAGTTGCGAGAGAGAGTGCAGAGCCATCTGCATAATAATGACTGAAATGTCAGCTTCGGTTTGAACTCACCCCAACACCTTAACCAGCGCATCTTCGCTCAGCCGTCCTTGTTCCAGCGCTGTGAGCGCTCGAATGCGCAGATCATCTTCGAGCGCATATCCGCTCTTCGATACCCCTAGCGCAACGAGCAATGCGGCCTCACCCAGCTTGCCTGCATCGAAGAGATCAAAGGCTTTGTGGGCTGCTGACAAAGCCGGGGCAGGGGGCTGAACTGGCTCAGACTTTGTCGCGGGTTCGATGATCGGCAGAGGTTTGACCTGTTTCTCAGCGTCAGGCTCCAATGCTGCTATCTCATCGCCGCGTGAGTTTTTCAGCGCCAGCTTTTCGGCACGCAGATCGCGGCCCGAATGCAAGCCTGGGTTCATGAAGGGTGACAGCTTGGAATAGAAGCGGTCCAGCACGCCCGTGCTGTTGCCCATCTGTCGGCTGAGAACGTGGGTGCTCACCCCGCGCTGCAGGTCCAGTGTCGCGTAAAAGTGCCGCCAGCTGTATAAGGTGCGCTTCTTGCCGTCTGCGCCGTAGACAAGACCGAGCTGGTCTAACAGCTTCTCGAAACTGCGAGACAAGTTGGCCCTGACCGCCCGCTGTCCCAAGCGCGTGACGAACACGTACTCGTCCAGCTTGGCATCGATCACCTCATGCAAAGTCATCCCTGACAGCTTTGGGTTCAGTTCCACCTGCCGCTCGAAGGGGCGCACAGCACGATCACGCGCCACCAAAGGCCGCTGCCCGGTTTTGCCATCCACAAACAGGCCCAGATAGGTCTCGTCGCGCTCCTTGATCCACAGCAGGTTCTTCCACTTCAAGTCCAACGCCTCTGTGCCGTGCCGCATGCCGGTGTTGGCGAGAATCAAGATGTAGTTGCGCAGCACCTCACGCGTCGCAGCGGTGATGGGCTTGTCCGTGGCGTTGTGGAACGAGCGCAGCTCCGTGTAGATCATCTTGTACTCGTCGCGGGTGAAGCTGCCCCGGCTCTGGGTTTTGAGGCCGTCATTGATGGGCTTTGGGCGAACAGCGTGAGTGATCCAGCCGCGCTGCTCTGCTTCGTCCAACACACGGTTCAGCGCCGTGTTATGCGTGTTGATGGTGCTGTGATGGGCTTTGCGGCCCATCCTGTCGGTGCGCCACTTGCCAAACTCCACCAGCGCCTTGGCGTCGATGCTGGTGACATCGTAGCCGCCGAAAAAGGGAATCAGGTACTTGTCCAAGGCTGTGATGTAGTCCTTGAACACGATGTGCCCGCCGCCCGCATCGAGCTCTTCCTGCATGCGATCCCGCGCAAACTCCGCCACGCGTTTGAACTTGCGGGTGCTCTGAGGGAGGTTGTTCTTGGCGCGGTCCTCGGCGGTGTAGAAGAACTTCATCGCCATGTCGGTGGCGCGCTCAAGATCTTCGGTTTTTGTGGAGAACCGATGCCAGCTGCCATCCGCCAACTTGACCCGCGCCTGCCACTTGGCGCTGTTCTCGCGCTTGTCCAAGCGCACATATTCGCTGATGCGGATGGTCTGCACGTTCTGCGACATATCCACAGTTTATAGCCAGCGCGCGCCTAGGAAAACTGCCTATGTGGCGGGGGCAAAACAGGGCCAAAAAGGACTGTGCGGGGCAGGGTGCTCAGAGTGCGATGTCCCACACCGCAAACCACCGTATCCCAAAGCCATCCGCGCATCCAAGCCAGCCAAACACTGTGTTCAACACAGTGATTCACCGCGGCTCGCGGTGTGTATAGTGTGTATAGGGTGTGTACCGCTATTTTGGTGTCAAAATCAGTGCTAAGTCATTGATTTTGTTGGAGGCGAGTAGGAGAATCGAACTCCTGTACACGGATTTGCAATCCGCTGCGTCACCACTCCGCCAACTCGCCGCTCAGGGTGATGATCCGGCGGATACAGGATCGCGCGGGGCGCTGCAAGCATCGTTGCGGCGTGAGTCTGCCGATGCAGAGTTGTAGTGTCCGGACGGATATGGCACACAAAATGTACGATTCTTAACGGACAGGTTCAGCATGCCCGATTACGCGCTTCGCCGCCGGATGATGGTCGACACTCAGGTGCGTCCTTCGGATGTCACGAAGTTTCCCATAATCGACGCCATGCTCCTCACCCCGCGTGAGGTGTTCGTGCCTGCGGCCGCGCGCGAAGCCGCCTATGCGGGAGAGAATGTCGTCGTCGCGCCGGGTCGGGTGATCCTCGATCCGCGGACCTTCGCCAAAATGCTCGATGCGCTCGACTTCGACGGGGGCGAGCTTGTCCTCGATGTCGGCGGCTGGATGGGATATTCGGCGGCGGTGATCGCGCGCATGACGCAGGCCGTCGTGATGATCGAGGAAGACGACGCTGCCCTGGCCGAAGCGACGGGCCTGCTGTCGGACCTCGGCGCGGACAATGTCATCGTGCAGGAGGGCCCGCTGGCCCTCGGGGCGGCACAGCACGGCCCCTATGATACCATCCTGATCGAAGGCGGCGTCGAAGACCTGCCACCGGCCATTGCCGACCAGCTCAAGGATGGTGGTCGCATCGCGTGTCTGTTCATGGACGGCGCGCTGGGCTCGGTTCGCATCGGGCACAAGATCGACGGTGCCATCACCTGGCGCTTTGCCTTCAACGCGGGCGCACCGGTTCTGCCGGGCTTCGCACGAACATCGGAGTTCGCGCTGTGATGGGACGGTCTTTCCGCGCGGCTGTTTTGGCCGCATCGCTCACTGTAGGCGCGCCTGTCGCCGCACTTGCCGAGAACCTCGCTGATGCGCTTGTAGGTGCCTATCAGACCTCGGGGCTGCTCGGACAGAACCGTGCGCTTCTCAGGGCCGCGGACGAAGATGTGGCGATCGCGGTCGCGGCGCTGCGCCCTGTCGTCGATTTCGTCTTGGGCACCTCGCGCAGCCTGACGAATTCGCGCACTGCCGCCGGGGTCATCGACAGCAACACCTCGGCACTGACGCTGACGCTCTCGGCCAGCTGGCTTCTGTGGGACAACGGGCGTTCGCAGTTCGCCACGCAGGCCGCGCGTGAGACGGTTCTGGCCACCCGGTCCGCCCTTCAGTCTGTCGAGCAGCAGATTCTGCTGCGTGCGGTGCAGGCCTATCTGGCGCTGATCCGCGAAAGCGAATTCGTGGCGCTGCGCGAGAACAACATCCGCCTGCTGACGCAGGAACTGCGCGCCGCGCAGGACCGGTTCGATCTGGGCGAGGTGACGCGCACCGACGTCGCGCTTGCCGAAGCGCGTCTGGCCGAGGCGCGCGCCAACCTCGCCACCGCGCAGGGCAACTTCATAAACGCACAGCAGGAGTATCTGACCGCCGTGGGGCGTCAGGTCAGCAGCGTGGCACCACCGCCGCCTCTGCCGGCGCGCCCGGCGAACATCGAGGCGATCAAAACCAACGCGCTGCGCAATCATCCCGATATCCGGCAGGCGCAGTACCAGGTGTCCGCAGCCGAACTCGCCGTGCTTGCGGCCGAGGCCGGCATGGGCCCGGCTCTGCGGCTCTCGGCCGATCTGAGCAGCGCCGAGTCCAGCAACAACATCGCCGACCGCGACGCCGTCAGCATGTCGCTGAACCTGTCGCAGCGCCTGTATCAGGGCGGTGCCATCGCCGCCAACCTGCGCCGGACCATGGCTCAGCGCGACGCCGCGCGCTCGGCGCTTCTGAACGTGCAGGAGGCCATCGCCCAGGCAGCGGCGGCTGCCTTGGTCCGCTTCGAGGTGGCGCAGGCGACGATCGAGGCGAATGATCGCCGCATCGCGGCCGCGCAGGTGGCCTTCAACGGTGTGCGCGAAGAGGCGAGCCTTGGCGCGCGCACCACGCTCGACGTGCTGGATGCCGAACAGGAGTTGCTCGACGCGCAGGCCGCCCGGATCGCGGCGCAGTCGGAACTGTATGTTGCGGCCTACCAGATCCTCGCGGCACAAGGGCTGTTGACAGCTTCGAACCTGAAGCTGCCGGTGCAGATCTACGATGCCGAGGCCTATTTCAATCAGGTCAAGACCGCGCCGGCCTTCCGCAGCCAGCAGGGCCAGCAACTGGACCGTGTTCTGCGAAAAATCGCAAAAGACTGAGACTTTTCCGGATCGGTTGTGAGAATCTGCGCGGGACGCTAGACTCGTGTCGAGGTCCAGAGTGGTAAGTCGATGTCCGAACCCGTTAAGAACGCCGAAATCGAGGATGTGCTGTCCTCAATCCGTCGCCTTGTCTCGGGCGATAACAGGTCTGCGCCGGACATCACCGCCCCGCGGCCGCATCCGGTGGGCCGTCTGGTCCTGACGCCCGCGCTCCGGGTGGCCGATCCATCCGAACCGCCTGCCGGGACAGAGTCGCAGGAAGACGCCCCGCCCGATACGGTCGATGCCGCGGATACCGCCCCATGGGCCGACCCGGATGCGACGCTTTATGACGCCGCGCGCGTCGCCGAAACCCTTGATGAACCGCAGGCCGACGACAGCGCGGACATGCCGGACCAGGGTGACGCCACCCACGGGGACATGGCCGAAAGCGTTGGCGAAACCGATGCGCAAGAGGCCTGGCACCACATCGCGGACGCGGATGAAGACCACCATGCCCAGGCGCCGGATGATCTGGGCGCCCGTATCGCCGCGCTGGAGCAGGTGATCGCCCAGAAAGACGAACATTGGGAACCCGATACGCCCGGCTCTGACGATTATGCGGGAACCGAGGTCGAGACGCTGGAATGGGAAGACACCAGCGATGATGCGCCCGGTCCCGAACCCAGACCCGAACCGCGCGTCGATCCCGAAGACGACGACGCGCCCGATCTTCTGGCGGAAGACCCGGTTCTCGACGAAGCGGCCTTGCGCGAACTGGTCGCCGACATTGTGCGGCAGGAATTGCAGGGCGCGCTGGGCGAACGCATCACGCGCAACGTGCGCAAGCTGGTGCGCCGCGAAATCCAGCGCGCGATGACGCTGCAGGATCTCGAATAGGGTCAGAGCCGGGGCGGACGCGCCAGCGACAGCAGGTGATCGACGTCGACATGCGTCTCGAGATGGGCCGCCAGCGCGTCGAGCGTGTCCTCGACGCTTTGGTCATGCTGCAGGTCGCTCGCACTGCCCAGCCCGGTAAGGAAGGCGGCGCGGAAACCATCCGCCCCGAACAGACCATGCAGGTAGGACCCGCGCACGCGTCCGTCGCGTGACACCGCCCCTTCGCCCCGCCCGCCCAGCCGGAACCACGGCCGGTCGAGACCTGGACCGCTGCTCTGCCCCATATGGATCTCGTATCCCCTCACCTCGGCCCCGGTCAGCGCGCAGCTGGCCCGGCGGTCGGCCAGCACCTTCTGCCCGCCGATCACCGTGTCGATGTCGAGAAGACCAAGGCCCGGCACCTCGCATGCGGGGCCTTCCAGACCTTCCGGGTCTGCGATGCGCCGGCCCAGCATCTGGAACCCGCCGCACAGACCCACCACATGCCCGCCCCGCCGCAGATGCGCGGCGATATCGATGTCCCAGCCCTGCGCCCGCAGAAAGGCCAGGTCCGCGATGGTCGCCTTGCTGCCTGGCAGCAGCACGACCGCCGCATCCCCCGGCAGCGCGCGGCCTGGTGCCACGATGTCGAGCGTGACGCCCGGTTCGGCCGCAAGCGGGTCGAGATCGTCGAAATTCGCGATCCGCGGCAGCTGCGGCACCGCGACCCGGACCGCGCCCCCCGGCCGCGAGGCAAGGTCGAGCATGTCTTCCGCTGGCAGCCGCCAGGCCGCATCGAACCAGGGCACGACACCCAGCGACGGCCAGCCGGTGCGCGCGACGATGTCTGCCAGCCCGTCATCGAAGAGCCGCACATCGCCGCGGAACTTGTTGACGGCAAAGCCCGCGATCTGCGCCCGGTCGGCTGGGTCGAGCACCGCCTGGGTGCCCACGATCTGTGCGATCACGCCGCCCCGGTCGATGTCACCCAGCAAGATCACCGGCACCTCCGCCGCCCGCGCGAAGCCCATGTTGGCGATGTCGCCCGCCCGCAGGTTGGTTTCCGCCGGGCTGCCCGCGCCTTCGACCAGCACCAGATCGGCGTCGCGCGACAGATGCGCGAAGCTTTCCATCACCCGGTCGAGATAGCGCGGCGCTGAACCGAACCAGGCGCGCGCCTCGGCATGGCCGAGGCGTCGGCCCTGCACGACCACCTGCGCCCCGGTCTCGGTTTCGGGTTTGAGAAGGACAGGGTTCATGTGCACGGTCGCCGCGCGCCCCGCCGCACGGGCCTGCAGCGCCTGCGCGCGCCCGATTTCGCCCCCGTCTTCGGTCACGGCGGCGTTGTTCGACATGTTCTGCGGCTTGAAGGGTGCGACAGACAGGCCGCGCCGCAGGCAGGCCCGCGCCAGCCCTGCGACCAGAAGCGACTTGCCCACGTTGCTGCCCGTGCCCTGGATCATGATCGCGCGCGCGCCCTTGCGGATCATGCCACCCATCCATGCGCCCAATGCGAAAGCGCGGCCCCATGGGGACCGCGCTTGTCATGACCTTCTGCGGAGCGTCGGATCAGGCCGCTTCCTGCTGTTGTGCGGCATTGCGGCGTTCGCTTTCCTCGCGCGACAGCGCGACCGAGGTGCGGACCCCTTTCGACACGAATTCCATCAGACCCTTCACGACGCGTTCGTTCGGGTCGATCCCGGCGCAGGACAGCACCTCGCGCCCGTCGCGCGACCGCGCCCAGCGGGCGATCTGCTCGGGGCCGTTGCCATATTTCTTGTCGTCGGCGATGGCATCGTCGAGCGCGGCCAGAACGACCGCTGCGAAAAGTTTGCGGGCACGATTGCCTTGTTCGTTGTTAAAGGCAGTGCCGTCAACGAAGTCTTTCATTCGTTTCCCTTGTTTTTATTGCTCTTGTGATTTCGGCGTGGCGTCCCTTATGACCGATCGGGATCGATTCGGCTACCAAGATAACGCATGTCTCCGTTGCGCTGTGCGCATGGCTCTCTGCAGTTGCGAAACGAGATATGGTTGTCTGGACAGGACCCGACCGCCCATATATAGGAGCGCTCGAAACCACATCAAGTCGTCATCCCGGACAGTCGAACATGGCCAAGATCAACGGTAATGAAATCCGCCCCGGCAATGTGCTGGAGCATAACGGCGGTCTCTGGGCGGCGGTGAAGGTGGATCACGTCAAGCCCGGCAAGGGCGGCGCCTTCGCGCAGGTCGAAATGCGCAACCTGCGCAACGGCACCAAGCTGAACGAACGCTTCCGGTCGGCCGACAAGGTCGAACGCGTGCGGCTCGAACAGAAGGACCAGCAGTTTCTCTATGAACAGGACGGCATGCTGATCTTCATGGATGCCGAAACCTACGAACAGATCGAACTGCCCGCCGAAATCCTCGGCGAACGGCGTCCCTTCCTGCAGGATGGCATGACCATCGTGGTCGAATTCCACGAGAACGAGGCGCTGAACGCGACCCTGCCGCAGAAGGTCATCTGCCGCATCGTCGAGACCGAACCGGTGGTAAAGGGGCAGACGGCGGCCAATTCGTTCAAGCCGGCGCTGCTCGACAACGGGGTGCGGGTGATGGTGCCCCCCTTCGTCGGCCAGGACGAGGACATCGTCGTGAACACCGAGACGATGGAATATTCCGAACGCGCCTGATCCGCGCGGACCGAAAGCCCGACATCGGGGCAGGGCATTGTCCTTGCCCCTTTTCTTTTGCGGCGAACCGGCGTAACGCTGCGCGCATGACCCTTCGCATCGCCCTCCGACGAATTCGCACCACACGCGCCTGACGCGTGCCGCGATGCGCTTGCGCCCCTTGCCCCGGCGCCCTCCCACATGAAATCGTTGACCCGGAACCCCGTCTCGGGGCACTCACGGGGTTCCTGCCTCCGGAAAGGATGATCCGATGATCCCCTCAGTCCTGCCCACCTATGCACGCGCGCCGCTCTCCTTCGTGAAGGGCGAAGGCACCTGGATGATCGAGGAAGACGGCCGCCGCTTTCTCGACCTGGGCGCGGGCATCGCGGTCAACGTCCTGGGGCATGCGCATCCCGCGCTGGTCGACGCGCTGACGACGCAGGCACAGGCGATCTGGCACACCTCGAACCTGTACAAGATCCCCAACCAGCAGCGTCTGGCGGACATGTTGGTGGAACACAGCTTTGCCGACACCGTCTTCTTCACCAATTCCGGGACCGAAGCCTGCGAGCTTGCCGTCAAGATGGCGCGCAAGCACTTCCACGACCGGGGCCAGCCCGACAGGGTCGAGATCATCACCTTCTCGGGCTCATTCCACGGCCGCTCCTCGGCCGGGATCGCGGCGGCAGGGTCGGAAAAGATGACCAAGGGCTTCGGCCCCCTGCTGTCGGGATTCGTTCATCTCGACTGGGGCGATCACGACGCGATCGAACCGGCGATCACCGACCGCACGGCAGCGATCCTGGTGGAACCCGTGCAGGGCGAAGGCGGCATCCGCACCCTGCCGGACCAGTGCCTGAAGGGCCTGCGCGATCTCTGCGACCGGCACGGCATCCTCCTGATCCTCGACGAAGTGCAATGCGGCGTCGGCCGGACGGGCAAGCTCTTCGCCCATGAATGGGCAGGCATCGCCCCCGACATCATGATGGTCGCTAAGGGCATCGGCGGCGGCTTCCCGCTGGGCTGTGTGCTGGCCACCGAAGACGCGGCCTCTGGCATGACCGCGGGCACCCACGGATCCACCTATGGCGGCAATCCGCTGGGCTGCGCCGTGGGCTGCGCGGTGATGCAGATCGTGGCCGACCCCGCCTTTCTGGCCGAGGTGAACCGCAAGGCGGGCCTCCTCCGGCAGAAGCTGGAAGGGCTGGTGGCCGCGCATCCCGACGTCTTCGAGACCGTGCGCGGCTCGGGCCTTATGCTGGGCCTCAAATGCCGGGCGGTCAATTCCGACGTGGTCAATGCGGGCTATGCGCATGAGGTCGTCACCGTGCCCGCCGCCGACAACGTGGTCCGCATCCTGCCGCCCCTCACCATCACCGATGACGAGATCGCCGAGGCGGTCCGCCGTCTCGATGCCGCCGCCTCTTCTCTCGAAGCGGCCTGATCTTCTTCGGGTTTCAAATATCCCGGGGGTGCGGGGGCAGAGCCCCCGCGGCGCCCCGCCCAGCCGGAAAGCCGGACAGATGAACAACTTCCTCGACATCCACACCACCGATCCCGCCGACCTGCGGGCCATCATCGACCAGGCGCGCGCGATGAAGACGGCGCGTGAGGGTCGCCCCCGGGGCGCGCCCGACGATGTGCAGCCGCTCGCGGGCCGCATGGTCGCGCTCATCTTCGAGAAACCCTCGACGCGCACGCGCGTCTCCTTCGACGTGGGCGTGCGCCAGATGGGCGGGCAGACACTGGTTCTGTCGGGCAGCGACATGCAGCTCGGCCATGGCGAGACCATCGCCGACACCGCGCGGGTGCTGTCGCGCTATGTCGATCTGATCATGATCCGCACCTTCGACGAAAGCGTGCTGGCCGAGATGGCGGACCATGCCAGCGTGCCGGTCGTCAACGGCCTCACCGACCGCACCCATCCCTGCCAGATCATGGCCGATGTCATGACCTACGAGGAACATCGCGGCCCCATCGCGGGGCGCCGCGTGGTCTGGGCGGGCGATGGCAACAATGTCTGTTCGTCCTTCCTGCAGGCGGCAGGGCAGTTCGGCTTCGATCTGACCTTCACGGGACCCATGCAGCTTGATCCCGATCCCGAATTCGCGGGCTTCGCGCGCCGCCGGGGCGCGGGCGTCGTCATCGAACGCGACCCCGCGAAAGCGGTCGATGGCGCCGATCTGGTGGTGACCGATACCTGGGTCAGCATGCATGACAGCCAGTCCTCGAAGGAACGCCGCCACAACATGCTGCGCCCCTACCAGGTCAATGCGGAACTCATGGCCAAGGCGAAACCCGATGCGCTTTTCATGCATTGCCTGCCCGCCCATCGCGGCGAGGAAGTGACCTCCGAGGTCATGGACGGCCCGCAATCGGTCATCTGGGACGAGGCCGAGAACCGCCTGCATGCGCAGAAGGCCATCCTGCGCTGGTGCCTCGGGGTCTGAGGCGCGAAAATTCGCAGAATTTTCATTGCCCACCGGGGCGCAAGGCGGCAGTGTCGCGCCATGGACGCGCCGCGCATCGACAACCTGCAATACTGCAACTGGTCCCCGAAGATCTTCCGCGAACTGCGCGCGGGCGG
>CAZNMV010000076.1:0-10751 GCA_964573835.1 uncultured Aestuariivita sp.
CAGTCGCGCGGGGGGACTGGCAGGTCGCCGTCAGCGTCCCCGTCCCTGTCCGCGTCGATTTCATGATCGGCAAACAGGTTGTCATCCCCGTCGGCGTCGGCGTCGGCGTCGGCCCGGTTCCGCAGGTCGTCAAGCGGCTCGGGGTCTTGCCGGCACAGGGGCGTATCGTCCTCGCCCGCCAACAGGCGCTCGACAAGATCGTCCGTTCCGCCCTCTCCGGACGAGACGCGGGTATAGGTGCGGTTGGCCGCCATGGTGCCCGTGTGGCCTGAATCGCCTGTGCGTTCGTCGATGATCGAGCGGATGAACTTCATGTCGCGGGTCCTTGCTGCGGCGTCAGACGGTGCGGCGCGGGCGCGCCGGGGTGGTGCTGCCTGCAAAACGGTGGATCAGGGATTTCAGGAAACGCGGCCGCGCGGCCTGTCGGGGCTGCGATGCGAGGGCTTTGGCCTCGGCCCGGGTGCGGTCTGCCTCGGACAGGGTGCGTTCCTGTTCCGTCAGCCAGGCTTCGACGTCGTGGATCGGGTTGCCGAAGATGTCGACCGGGGTGCCCGGTTCGAGGCTGCTGCCCGCCATCTCGCGCGCGGTCATCGGCCCGCGGACCGGGCGCAGGCTTGCAGGGCGCATGCGCGCATCGCCGGGGCGGCCCTGTTCGAGGTCGCGGTTGGTGGCCTCGACCAGCTGCGAGATGGCGTCCGTGATCCCGGGTTCGGCCGTGTCTTCCTTTTGCGGCTCGTCCCGTTCGATCGCGTTCAGCCAGTCGTTTGCCGACTGCACGCGGTTCTCGGGGAAGACCTCGAGCGCCTTGTCGATCATCTGCAGAAAGGTCGGGCCGAAGCCCTTGATACGGCCTTCGAGCGGGAGATACGGGTCGGCGGCATCAGCGGCGATGGCGGCAAGCCGGTCCTGGCTGTGCGGCGGTGCCTCGCCGGTGATGACGTGATAGAAGGTGGCGCCAAGGGCGTAGAGATCGCTTGCCTGTGTCTGGCCGACGCCGGAAATGTAGAATTCCTGCGGCGAATACCCGTCCTTCACCGCCAGAAGCGCCGACAGGGCGCGATGCGCCTTGGTCATGTGCTCGCGGGCCGCGCCGAAGTCGATCAGCGTCAGGTGGTTGTCCCAGTCCAGCAGGAAATTGTCGGGCGAGATGTCACGGTGCAGGATGTCCTTGCCGTGGATGTAGCGCACCGCCTTCAGGGCCTGCATCATCAGGTCATGGATCAGCGCGGGGGTAAGCCGTTCGGGTTCTTCCTCGATCACGGTCAGAAGGTCGATCCCGTCCAGATAGTCGAGCGCCATGTAGGCGGTGCCGTTTTCCTCGAACACCTGGTGGACGCCGACGATATGCGGATCGCTCAGCCGGGCGAGGCGGCGCGCCTCGCGCAGGAAGTGGCGGCAGATCGCGTCGAATTGCTTGGACTGGTCGCGCATCCGTGCGGCGACCTGCCCGTCCTTGCGGTGGCAGATGGAGTTGGGAAAGCATTCCTTGATGACGACGCGCCGTTCCAGACTGTCGCGGGCAAGATAGGTGATGCCGAACCCGCCGCGCACCAGATACCGTTCGACAATGTATTGCCCGTGAAGCAGCGCCGTCCCCGGCGCCAGTTCATCGGTTTCGCTGTCGTCGTAGCTGACCCGTCTTGTCTGCATCCTGACCCACCGCCTGCCGTCTGCCTGCGCCCGGGCCGGCACGCATGTGCGTTCCGGGCAGTGTCTGACCATTGCCCGGAATTGTGATCATAACGTGGAGGCGGCGGGACAATCCGGGGGCAACGATCACGGATCGCGCCCCCGTGCAGGGCCCAGTGCAGGGCCCCGTGCAGGGTCAGTCGTCGGCGGGTTTGCGTGTGTAATCGTCGTCCGACACATGGTCGAGCCAGTCGGCGGTCTGCCCGTCGAGCGCCTCCTGCATCGCGATATGCGACATCATCGTGTCGGGGCCGGCGCCATGCCAGTGTTCCTCGCCCGGCGGAATCCAGACCGTGTCTCCGGGCCGGATCAGGCGCGGGGCCGCGCCCCGCAATCCGATCAGACCGACACCCGCCACGACGTGCAGCGTCTGACCCAGCGGATGCGTGTGCCAGGCGGTGCGCGCACCGGGTGCAAAGGTCACGCGAAGCGCGCGCAGCCGCGCGGGGGCGGGGGCCTCGACGATCGGGTCCTGCCAGACCGTTCCGGTGAACCATTCGGGCGGAACCGGGCGTGTCGGGCGACCGGCGCGGTGAATGTCCATGATCTGTCCTTTCGCTGTTCCCGCACCTGCGGGAGCCCGACTGTGACCCGCCGGCCGTGGGCTTGCAAGATGCCTGACGCTGGTCATGGGCCTGCCAAGTTCTGGGCGCATTCGGGGAGTATTCCGGCAACCATGACAGGATCGGGCACCTTGTGCGGCGCTTGCGGTTCTTCGGACAGCAACAGCATTGGCCGCCGCCTGCCCGGTGACGGCGGAAAGACAGAATGAGAATTCTTGCGGTAGATGACGATCCCAGCATCCTCGAGGTGCTCGACGCGACGCTGAACGCGCTGGACGGGCACACCGTGAAGACCGCTCATTCGGGCGCGCATGCGCTGCGGATGCTCGACGGCGACAGCGAACGCTTCGATTGCCTGCTGGTCGACATCCAGATGCCCGAAATGAACGGGATCGACCTCTGCCGCGAAGTGCGCGCGCGCAACGCCTATGGCAGGGTGCCGATCCTGATGCTGACGGCAATGTCCCAGCGCACCTACATCGCCGAGGCCTTCCGCGCCGGGGCAAGCGATTACATCACCAAGCCCTTCGACCTGATCGACCTGCGCACGCGGCTGTCCGCCGCGCTGCGCGACAAGCGCCGCGAGGAACATGCGGAGGTGCGCCGCGCCGATGTCGATGCCCCGATCGAGGTGCGCGGCGTGTCGCGTGTGCTGGGCCATTCGGAGTACGAAAACTACGTGCTGCAGGTGTCGCAGAGCCTCGGCTCACGGTCGTCGGTCGTGGCGATCAAGATCGCGGGGATCGACGTGCATTTCGCCACCCTCGATGCCGACCGGTTCGAGGCGATGATCGCTCACGTGGCGCGGGTGATCTCGAAGCTGACCCGGCAGAATGGGCATGTGATCTCGTACCGGGGGCATGGCATCTTCCTGTGCATCCGGATCGGTCGGCAGGATCCGCTGCCTGCCGCGTTCGAGTCGATGATAAACCGCCACATCCAGTCCGGCGACCCCATGATCGGAAACGGCCGCCCCGTTCTCACTGTCGTCGGCGAAACGCTGACGCTGCACAGCGGGTCGAAGGCGCGCGCGCTCGACACGCTGACCTGGGCCATCTCCTCGGCCGAGGAAAGAAGCCTGCGGCTCGATCCAGCGCCCAGCGTGTCCAAGCGCGTCCTGTCCAACGAAACCCGGAGCGAAGCCGACCGCCTGTTGGACCGGCGCGCCTATTCCCGGCTGTTGGGAGACGTTCTGAACGGCGATCTGGACGGACCCGCGCCGTTGCGCTGGGCAAATTAACATCAAATTGAAGACACAAGGTTACCGCAATCGCCGGGCAGTCTGACGGTCAGAGCAGAACAAGACCGTCAGGACCACTGAATGGCGTACATGGACGCAAGTGTGGACGAGCTGCCGGGCGCCGACCTTCCGTCGCGCGCCGAACGGCAGCTCAAGGATTATGTCCATAACATCAACGTGCTGATCTGGCAGCGTCAGGGTATCTTCCTCGCCGCCACCGGCCTCAGTGCCTATTACTTCGATCCGGTCCGGGCGGTGGCGCTTTATGGTGTCGTCCTGCTGACCGAAGTGCTCGACCTAATTCTGGCCAAGCGCATCGAAGGCTGGACCGATCGCGATCCGCGCAAGGCGCGGGGGTTCCTGATGTGGATCCTTGCCAATACGGTGATCAGCGCGCTGGCCATCAGCGCCTTCGTCTTCACCATCGCGCTGCAACAGGAAGGTGCGGGGCATTTCACGCCGCTCTTCTTCCTGTTCGCCGCCGCCGTCTTCGCGGCGATGAACAATCACCAGCTCATGCCTGCGCTTGTGGTGCGGCTGTCGATCTATGTGGTGACCTTCTTCCTGATCGTGCTTCTGGACATCTGGCGCTTCGATCCGCCGCTGAAGTCAGAGCCTTGGCTGCAATTCTTCACCGTTCTCTTCGTGGTCTATTTCATCGCGGATTGTTCGTTCGCCTTCATTCGGCTTTACCGCCAGAGGGTCCTGCAGCTCGAAGAGCTGGAACAGGAGCATGCCCGCACCAAGGCCGCCTACGAGGTGAAGTCGAAGTTCATCTCGACCGTCAGCCACGAATTGCGCACGCCGCTGACGTCGATCAAGGGATCGCTCGATCTGCTCAATTCCGGGGCGCTGGGCGAGACGCCCGAAAAGATGGCGCCGATGCTGAACATCGCGGGCAAGAACGCCAAGCGGCTGGCCGACCTGATCAACGACCTGCTCGATCTTCAGAAGATCGAGGCGGGCGAGATGGTCTACCGGTTCGAACGCATCCCGGTCGGTGACCTGATCCGCGACGCCGTCGAAGCCAATCAGGGCTTTGCCGACAGCCTTCATGTGGGCCTGCTGGACACCCCGCCTGATGAGACGCTTTTCATCCAGGGCGACGAGGCCCGGCTGATGCAGGTGATGTCGAACGTGATCTCGAACGCGCTCAAGTTCTCGCACGAGGGCTCGGTCGTGCGGGTCTATTGCGAACGTATCGACCGGCGGGTGCGCATCTGCGTGAAGGACAGCGGCATCGGCATTCCCGCCGGTGCCAAGGAAAAGGTGTTCGGCAAGTTCACGCAGGTCGACAATTCCGACCAGCGCCGCGTGGGCGGCACCGGGCTGGGCATGAACATCACCAAGCAGATCGTCGAACAGCACAAGGGCGACATCGACTATGTCTCGCGCGAGGGGAAGGGCACGACCTTCTTCATCGAGTTTGACCTCGCCGATATCGAACCGGCCGCCGCCGCCTGACGCGCGCAGGAAAGCTGCGGGACTGTCCCGGGTCAGCCGTCACGGGACTTCCCGCTTTTGCCGCATGCGCTGTTGCATCGCCTCAACACAGTGGCGACGACGGCCGTTCCGGATCGGGACGCGGGCCAGAGTTTGATGGACCGCGGCCGGACTTTCTGTCTTACTCGGACAAAACGATAAGACTGAGAGCAGGTCATGAAGCATTCCCGAACGACCGGGCCGGTGCAGCCGGCATGGTCGGTCTTTCCGGAGCTTGCGCCGGCTGATCCCACGGCCGCGGGTCCGCGCCGCGTCGGTGGCGAAGCCCCTGTTCTTGCCGTGGTCGCCCGAGAAGGTCAGGCGACCGGAAAGGGGCACATCCGCTCCAGCGTTCTGTCTTTCTCGAACCTGCACCGGCACGGCGATCTTTTCCCGGCCTTGATGCGCGCCCGCAAGGAGGTGTTCATCGACCGTCTGCACTGGACGCTGCCGGTCGCCGACGGGATGGAGTTCGACCAGTACGACACGCCGCTGGCGCGCTGGGTCGTGATCCACGAATTCGGAGAGATCCTGGCCGGCGTGCGGCTTTTGCCGACCACGGCCCGGGTGGGACTGCATTCTTACATGCTGCGCGATGCGCAGCTGGGCCTTCTGCCCGATATCCCGACGGACGTGCTGTTCTTCAAGGCCCCCGTGCATGATCGCATCTGGGAAGCCACGCGTCTGTTCATCACCGATGCGGTGCCCGGCCATCGCCGTCAGGCGGTGCAGGTGGAACTGATGCGCGGCTTCGCCGCCACGGCACGGGCGGGTGGTGCCAGCCATGTCATCGGCATCGTTCCGGCGGTCTGGTCGCGCTGGCTGCGCAGGCTGGACCTGGGCGCAGTCCCGGTGGGGCCGCAATTCTCGATCTGCGGGACGCGGTCGCAGGCGGCGCTGTTCAACGTGTCGGGCCGCTTGCGCCGATCCTTCCCGATCGACCGCCTGTCGGCCTGAGACATGATGCCCACGTGCCGGGCCTTGCCGCCCGCAGCGCGATGCGGTTCAATCTTGGGTATGCGCTTTGCACTTCTTGTTGTCCTGTTCCTGTCCGGGACCGGCCTTTCGGCGGGTCCGCTGGAACGCGAGATGGCGCTCGCCAAGCAGACGCTGAGCGATTTGCAGGCCCGGTCGATCCGCGAAAACCGCGAGTATTGCGGCCTGATCGGGCGCGACCCGCAGGGTCGCCTTGTCGTGACCGAGGCCGTGCGCGGCACCCGCGCGCGCTGCCGCTATCCTGATCCGCCACCTGGGACGGTCCTTGTGGCCTCTTACCACACGCATGGCGCTTTCCTGAGCAACTACGACAACGAGGTTCCCTCGGCGCTTGATGTCAGCATCGAGATGATGGACGGCACGCGGGGCTATGTCGCGACCCCCGGGGGGCGGTTCTGGATGATCGAGGGGCGCACCGGGATCGCGCACCTGATCTGCGACGTCAAATGCCTGCCCTGGGATCCCGGGTATCGTTCGTGGATCGCCGGTCAGGTGGCGTCCCGGTATTCGTTCAACGATTTGGTCCGGCGCCAGGAACGCCAGGAACGCTAGGGGCGCTTGATCCCGCGCCAGTCAGGGGCCTTTCGGCCGCGATACTTCACCGTCAGTTCGAGATCTGTGTCGTTCTCGTCATAGATGCCCAGCACGATGCCGCGCCGCCCGCTCTTGCCACGCATCTCCATCAGCTGCGCTTCGGACCGCGTGGTGCGCTGGGCGGGCCTGCGCGCCCAGGCGAAGAGCCTGTCATACATCGCCGCGATGACCTCGGCATGGGCGTCGCTTTCGCCCAGGTCCACCAGTTCGTCCGGGTCGTTTGCCAGATCGAACAGGATCGGCCGGTGCCCGCCTTCGCAATGGATCAGCTTCCACCGCTTGTCGGCCACCATGAACATGACCGCGTCGCGCACGGATTTGTTCAGCATCTTCGCGATGGGCGAGCCGGAATAATCGTATTCGCAGATCACGTAGTCGCGCCGCGTCTCGGTCCGTTCGCCATGCAGGATCGGCATCAGGCTTTCGCCTTCGAGGATATGGCCCGGCACGTCGCCACCCGCGACCTCGACGAAGGTGGGGGCAAGGTCGATCGATTCCACCAGCGCATCGCAGACCGTGCCGCGCGTGGCATCCGCCTCGGGTGACGGGTCGTAGATGATCAGCGGCACCTTGGTGGACGTGTCGTGGAAGAAGGTCTTCTCGCCCATCCAGTGATCGCCTAGGAAATCGCCGTGATCCGAGGTGAGCACGATCATCGTGTCTTCCATCCGGCCCGTCCGCTCCAGCCAGTCGAAAAGCACGCCCATCTGGTCGTCGCATTGCTTGATGAGGCCCATATAGGCCGGGATCACGGCGTTGCGCACCTCGGGCTTCGAAAAGCTTTTGCCGATCTTCGTGTCCATGAAGGCGCGCAGCACCGGGTGCGCGTTGTCGTATTCGGCCTGGGATCGCACGGGCGGGGCCACGTGGTTCGGCCCGTACATCTCGTGATAGGGGGCGGGTACGATGTAGGGCCAGTGCGGCTTGATATAGGACAGATGGCACAGCCACGGTGTGTCGGCCCCTTCGATGAACTCCATCCCCCGGCGGGTGAGATAGGGCGTTTCGCTGTCGCGCTCGTCGATATTCGCGGGGTGGACGGCGTTCTTCAGGAACCAGCCCGACAGCACGTTGCCGTCACCATCCAGCGCCGAATTGGCAAAGTCGTGCCAGGGGTTGTCGCTGTCATAGCCTTCGGCCCGCAGATACGCATTGTACCGCTTCGCGCCGTCGGGATCATAGGATCCGTCCGGCCCTTCGGGCAGCATGCCGTCGTCGCGCTCGAACACGTCGAAGCCGCATTCTGCGACGCGCGCACCGATCAGGCTGTCGGGCTCCAGCCCCAGCCGTTCCATCCCTTCGGCATCCGCCCGCATATGCGTCTTGCCCACGAGCCACGCGCCCATGCCCGCCTCGCGCAGGTGATCGCCCAGCGTCATCTCGCCGACCTTGAGGGGAATGCCGTTCCACGAGGCACCGTGGGAATGGACATAGCGCCCCGTATAGGTCGACATGCGCGACGACCCGCAGATGGGCGACTGGATATAGGCACGGGTGAAGCGCACGCCCTTTGACGCCAGCCGGTCGATGTTCGGCGTGTGCAGATGCGGGTGGCCGTAGCAACTCAGGTAATCCCAGCGCAGCTGGTCGAACATGATGAAAAGAATGTTGCGTGCCTTGGCCATGGTGCCCCCCCGTTTGGCCCGATTGGGCCGGGAATGGACGCGGGATGCAAGACGCAAGACCACTGGCGTCACCACAAGGCGCATCTGGTCCTAGCCGCGCGCGCGCCGGGCACTAAGCCTCTGCCTGGGGGCAGAGGGAGACATCATGGCGCGGCCTGTCACGCTGGCAATCAACGGTCTGGGTCGGATCGGGCGCACTGTCCTGCGCCAGATCGCAGGCTGCGGTGACGACACCTTCCGCGTCGTGGCGGTCAACGACATCGCCGATATCGACATGATCGAATATCTCCTGCGCTTCGACAGCGTCTTCGGCCCCTTCCCGGGCCGGCTGGAGCGGAAGGGCGATGATCTGTCGGTAAACGGCCGGATCATCCGCGTGTCGCGCGCGGCGAACCTGTCGGAAGTCGACCTGGCCGGTGTGGATGTGCTGCTGGAATGCACCGGGAAGGCGCAGACGCGCGACTGGGCTATGCGCGGACTGACCGCCGGGGCGGCATCGGTGCTGATCTCGGGGCCGTCGCCTGCCGCGGATGTGACTGTCGTTCTGGGCGCCAACGACGACCGGCTGGGCGACGCGCGGATCGTGTCGAACGCAAGTTGCACGACGAATGCGCTGGCGCCGCTTCTGGCCGCGCTCGACGCCGCCTGGGGGGTCGAGAGCGCGCATATGACGACGATCCACTGCTACACCGGCAGCCAGCCCACGATCGACGCACCGCGCGACGATCCCGCCCGCAGCCGGGCGGCGGCGCTGTCGATGGTGCCCACGACCACCAGCGCCACGCGACTGATCGACACCGTCCTGCCGCATCTGGCCGGGCGCATAAGTGGCGCCGCGGTGCGCGTGCCGGTCGCCAGCGTTTCGGCCATCGACCTTGTGGTGCAGGCGCGCACCCTGCCCGAAGGCGATCTGACCGGCGCCCTGCGTGCGATGGCCGAGGCGTCGCCCGTCATGGGTTGGACGGACTGGCCCAACGTGTCGTCCGACCTGCGCGCGCGGCCCGAGTCGGTCATCCTCGCTTTGCCCGAGACCGAACGGATCGGTGAGCATCAGCTGCGTGTCTTCGGTTGGTACGACAATGAATGGGGGTTCTCGGCGCGGATGCTCCACATGGCCGCACGGATGGCCGCCCGGAAACCGTGAAACCGGAAACTTCGAAAGTTTCCGGGTCGTTTTCCTTCAAGGAAAACGGGCCCAGCCTCAGTCGAAGGTGCCCGCGACGCGGCCAAGCAGCATGAAGGCGCGCGCGGTGCGGGTTTCGCCAAGTGCAGCGATCTCTTCGTCGCTTGCCGTCTTCTCGAATTCGATCAACGTGCGGTCGAAGCGGCGCAGGAAGTGGTGCGCCGTGTCGCGGAAGATCGGGTCCTGCTTCATCCGCCCCCCCGCCAGCGCCAGAGAAGACCGGTCACGGATGCCCCCCAGCGCCGCGACCTCGCGCCCGCGCGCGCCGGAGGCAAAGTTCCGCCAGATCTCGGGACGGGCGCGGTCGGGGCGCAAATCGTCCATGTAGATGCCGTCCTGCGACAGAAGCGTCAGCACGTCCTGGCTTGCCTGGATCAGCTGCGCGGTCGAGCGGTCCTTCAGGGCGCGGCGCAGGGCGGCGAAGCCTTCCTCGTCCTCGGCCGTTTCGGGGAAGTTGAGTGCGCGGATGAAATCCGGCGTGGCAAGCGGCGGGGCCAGGTCCTCGGCCCGGGTCCCGAGTTCGAGCGAGGCCTGCGTGCTCGGCTCGGCGGGTGCCGGTGCCGCGGGCCGCGTGACACGGCGCGAGGAGGAAAAGGTCGCCAGCGCCGTCTCGGTCTTCTTCGCGGTCTCGGCGATCTCTTCGAGCTTGCGCGCGACGGACGGCTCGGCCGTGATCGTGCCGCGCGCCTGGCTTTGTGCCAGATAGGCCTGGCGGATCGCGTCGATGGCGCCCTGCAGGCGCTGGCTTTCCTCGCGCATCACGCGGCTTGCCCGGGCGGCGGTGGCGGCCACCCAGATCATCGCGATGGGCATGAAGATTGCCATCAGCGTGATAAAGAAGCGGGTCCCGTCGAACCCGGCTTCGGATCCCGCCGGCATGATGACAAGAAACAGCGTCGCCCCGATCAGCCACAGCGCGCTCAGGATGACGGCCGCGATCTCGACCCCGGTGACGCCGCCGGTCCGGCCCTGCGGAGAATAAAGCCCGATCGGCGTCTTGCGGCCGTCCTTCGGTATGTCGTTCTGCCCGGCCATCCCTCTGCCCGTCACGAATAGACGACGCGCAGGACTTCGTAGGATTTGTCGCCTCCGGGGGTGCGCACCTCGACGCTGTCGCCTTCATCCTTGCCGATCAGCGCGCGGGCGATGGGCGAGCGGATGTTGAGAAGACCCTTCTCGATATTGGCCTCGTGTTCACCGACGATCTTCCAGGTCTTTTCCTCGTCGGTGTCTTCGTCCACCAGCGTCACCGTCGCGCCGAACTTGATCGGGCCCGACAGCTTCGCGGGGTCGATCACTTCGGCCAGGCCCAGCACGCCTTCCAGCTCCTTGATGCGGCCTTCGATGAAGGACTGCTTTTCGCGCGCCGAATGGTATTC
>CAZNMV010000077.1:0-10740 GCA_964573835.1 uncultured Aestuariivita sp.
TATGCGCGTCGTCCTGCGTGAAGCCGCGCACGCGCATGATGCCATGCAGCGCGCCGGAAGGTTCATAGCGGTTGCACGACCCGAATTCGGCCATGCGCAAGGGCAGGTCGCGGTAGGATTTGACGCCCACGTTGAAGATCTGCACGTGGCAGGGGCAGTTCATGGGCTTGAGCGCGTTGACCGCCTTTTCGCGGGCATGTTCCTCGTCGACCTCGACGATGAACATGTTTTCCTGGTATTTCTCCCAATGCCCGCTGTCGACCCAGAGCTGGCGGTCGACGACCTGGGGGGTGTTCACCTCGACATAGCCGCCGGCCTGCTGCTTGCGGCGCATGTAGTCCTGCAGCGTGGTGTAGATCGTCCAGCCATTGGGGTGCCAGAAGACCTGGCCGCGGGCCTCTTCCTGCATGTGGAAGAGGTTCATCTCGCGCCCCAGCCGCCGGTGGTCGCGTTTCTCGGCCTCTTCGAGGAAGGTCAGGTGCGCCTTGAGGTCATCGCGGTTCTGGAAGGCGACGCCGTAGATGCGCTGGAGCTGCTGGCGCGCGCTGTCGCCGCGCCAATAGGCGCCCGACACGCGCATCAGCTTGAAGGCGTCGGCGGGCAATTGCCCGGTATGCTGCAGGTGCGGGCCGCGGCAGAGGTCCTGCCAGTGGCCGTGCCAGTACATGCGGATCTTCTGGTCGGCCGGGATCGCCTCGACCAGCTCGACCTTGTAGGGCTCATTATTGGCCTTGTAATAGGCGATGGCGCGATCACGCTCCCACACGTCCGTCGTCACCGGATCGCGGCGGTTGATGATTTCCTTCATCTTCGCTTCGATCGCGCCGAGGTCTTCGGGCGTGAAGGGTTCGGCCCGGTCGAAATCGTAATACCAGCCGTTCTCGATCACGGGGCCGATGGTGACCTTCACCTCGGGCCAGATTTCCTGCACGGCGCGGGCCATGACATGGGCCAGATCGTGGCGGATGAGTTCCAGCGCCGGGCCGTCGTCCTTCATCGTGTTGATGGCGATCTGGGCGTCGGTGTCGATGGGCCAGGCAAGGTCCCAATGCGCGCCGTTCACCTGCGCGCTGATCGCGCGCTTGGCGAGCGAGGGCGCAATGCTTTCGGCCACCTGCGCGGGCGTCACGCCAGCGGGATAGTCGCGTTTGTTGCCATCGGGGAAGGTCAGGGAAATCTGGGTCATGGCCCATGCTCCTCGTCGGTTTGGCGCCCACGGAACGCCCGGTTGCGGGTATGTGTGGGGCCGATTTGACAGGGGCGGGGCGGTTCGTCAAGCGGCGGGTGGCACGTTGGCGGGCGTTTCAATTCATGCGTTGCCCGGACCGACCCGGCATGCAGAATGGTCGCAGATCAGGGAGACTGGCACGATGGAAACAAGTTGGGCGCGCCTGAAGGCGCATGAATTGCGGGATCTGGCGGCGCGGGATGCCGTGGTGATTCTGCCGGTTGCCTCCATCGAACAGCACGGGCCGCACCTGCCGGTGATGACCGACACCCGCATCGGCGAAGAGATGGCGCGCCGCGCGGCGGAAAAGTCATATGCGAAGCGCCCCACAATCTGGACGCCCGTGATGTGGGCGGGCCTGAGCGAACATCACATGGATTTCGGCGGCACGCTGACGCTCACGCCCGCGACCTTCCGGGCGGTGATCATCGACCTGATCGAGGCGATCACACGGGCGGGGTTCCGCCATATCCTCATCTCCAATTCCCATGGCGGCAACATCGTGCCCTGCAAGCAGATCCTCGATGAAATCTCGCCCCGGATCGCGGCGACGGTGGTCTTCACCACCTACGCGATGGAGGCGGGCGCAGATTTCGGCGCACCGCTTGAGGATCAGCCGACCATCATGCATGCCTGCGAGGCCGAGACGTCGATGATGATGGTCTGCGCGCCGGAGACGGTCGATGACAGTGATCTGGCTGCCCACAACGTGCCTTACGGCAACGGCCCGGATTTCCTGACGGCGGGCAAGGCCGCCTATCGCTGGCGTCCGCTGGCCCATGCGACGCCGAACGGGGTGATCGGCATGCCCGAGAAATCGACGTCTGCGAAGGGCGAGGCTTTGCTTGAAATCGGATCGCAGGCGCTGGCGGATCTGATCACCGACCCCGAAACATGGGCGCCGGTGCAGGATCTGCGGGGGCAGGGCACCGGCGGCGTGCCCTTCGGCGACCGGCGGTGATGCGCCATCTCGACACCGCGCAGGGGCGGCGGCTGGCCTATCACCTGAGCCCGGGCAAGGGGCCTTGCGTGGTGTTCCTGGGCGGGCTGAAGTCGGACATGGAGGGCACCAAGGCGCTGCACCTGGAAGCCTGGGCGCGGGCGCAGGGCCGTGCCTTTCTGCGGTTCGATTATTCGGGGCACGGGCAAAGCAGCGGCGTCTATGAAGACGGCTGCATCGGCGACTGGCATGAGGACACGCTGGCGGTGGTCGATACGCTGACCGAAGGGCCCATCGTGGCGGTGGGGTCGTCGATGGGCGGCTGGCAGGCGCTGTTGCTGGCACGCGCGCGGCCCGGTCGGATCAAGGGGATGGTGACCATCGCCGCCGCGCCCGATTTCACCGAGGACGGCTGGTGGGAAAGCTTCTCTGACGCCGAACGGCAGGCGCTGGAGGCGACGGGCCGTGTCGAGCGGCCGAGCGATTACATGGAGCCCTATGTCATCACCCGGCGCATGATCGAGGACGGGCGGCGGCATTTGGTGCTGCGCGCGCCTCTGCCGCTGCCCTTCCCGGTGCGCTGCCTGCAGGGCACTGCGGATACGGCCGTCACCACCGCGACGGCGCTCCGGCTGCTCGACCATGCAGACTGCCCCGACATGCGGCTTTTGCTGGTGAAAGATGCCGATCACCGCTTTTCGGACGGGCCCTGCCTTGGCCTGATCGAAGCGGCGGTGGCGGAGGTTCTGGGGCGGTAAGGGGGGCAGATGCGCGTCTTCGGGAAATGGCTGGGCCGGGTGCTGCTGGCGCTGGGCGTGGGGGTCGCGGGGCTTTGGGCCTTCGGGCCCTATGAACCCGCAGACCTGACCGCACGGTTCGAACCGGACGCTTTCGGTGGTGACCTTGACGCCTATTTCGCGGCGCAGGAGGCGCGCTTCGACGACCTGACCCCGGGGGTGGAAAAGCGCGTGGTCCGGGCCGGTGCGACAGGTGAGAAGACACCCCTTTCGGTGGTCTATCTTCACGGGTTTTCGGCCACCTCCGAGGAAATCCGCCCGGTGCCCGACCGCGTTGCCGCGGGTCTGGGCGCGAACCTCGTCTTCACGCGGCTCACCGGGCACGGGCGGCCCGGCGCTGCGCTGGCCGAGGCCACGGTCGCCGACTGGATGGCCGAGACCGCCGAGGCGCTGGAGGCGGGCCGCGCGACCGGCGACAGGGTGCTGGTCATCGCCACGTCCACCGGCGGCACGCTGGCGGCGGCGGCGGCGCAGGATGCGGAGCTGATGCGCGATGTCGCGGGCATCGTCTTCGTGTCGCCGAATTTCGGGCTGAACACGCCGCTTGCGCGGCTTCTCACCTGGCCTGCCGCGCGTCACTGGCTGCCGCTGATCGCGGGCGAGGTCCGCGCGTGGGAGCCGCTGAACGACGCGCAGGGTCGATACTGGACGACGCAATACCCGTCGGTCGCCGTGCTGCCGATGGCGGCGCTGGTGCGGATGGCGGGCAGGCTTGACCATGGCGCGGCGCGGGTGCCCGCGCTGTTTGTCTTCGCGCCCGAAGACCGGGTCGTGCGGGCTGACCGGACCGAAGCCGTCGCCGCCGCATGGGGCGGGCCGGTGACGATCCTGCGTGTGACGCCGGGGCCGGGGGACGACCCGGCGGCGCATGTGATCGCGGGCGATATCATGTCGCCCGGCCTGACAGACACGGTCACGGCGGCCATCACCGACTGGGCACGGGGCCTGCCGTGACGCGCAGGCGCCCGGGGTCGATGCGGGGCCTCGAGGATCTGGGGCGGGTGCGGCTGTCGCGGCATTTCTTCCTGCGCGATTTCCTGTACTCCGAGATCGCGAACATCCACGGGCTGCA
The DNA here is from genome assembly GCA_964573835.1 of uncultured Aestuariivita sp. Taxonomy (GTDB): domain Bacteria; phylum Pseudomonadota; class Alphaproteobacteria; order Rhodobacterales; family Rhodobacteraceae; genus JAGYKE01. The sequence continues at coordinate 4,038 of CAZNMV010000077.1, forward strand.
GAACATCCCCGATGATCCCGATCTGGCGATCGGGACAGGGCGCGCGCTGTGCGAGACGCTGCTTGACCCGCTGGAGGAAACCTTCGGGCGGATTGCGGTGCGGTCGGGATACCGGTCGGCCGCGCTCAACCGGTTCGGTAACGAAAACGGGCTCAACTGCGCGCGCAACGATCATCCGCTGGAATGCCACATCTGGGACCGGGGGCGCGGCGATGACCGGATCGCGGGGGCGTCGGTCGTGATCCCGTGGTTCGCCGACCGCTATGCGCAGGGGCGCGACTGGCGCGATCTGGCATGGTGGCTTTACGATCACCTGCCGTTTTCCGAGGTCTGGTTCTTTCCGAAGCTTTGCGCCTTCAACATCAGCTGGCGGCCGGTGCCGCAGCGGCGCATCGACAGCTATATCGCGCCGCGCGGCACGCTTTTGCGCGCAGGCGCTGTGCCGGACGAACCGCCCGCCCTGCGTGCGGCCCGCCATGCCGACTTTCCGCCGTTCCGGGGCATCTTGCTGCCGTGATGCGCCTTGCCGGGTGGGCGGTTTTCCCGCATGAACACGGGAATGGACAGGCGCAACAGGCAGGCAGGGCGGCATGGCTGAACCGGTGGTTCTGATCCCCGGCCTGATGGCCGATGCGCGGGTCTTCGCGGCCCAGATCGCGCGGTTGTCGGTAGCGCGGCCCGTGATGGTGGCTGCGCCGGTGACAGGCGAGCGGATCGAGGAGATGGCCTCGGCTCTGCTGCCCGTTCTGCCGGCGCGCTATGCGCTGGCGGGGCAGGGGCTCGGTGGGGTCATCGCGCTGGAACTGTTGCGCCGCGCGCCCGACCGGGTGAACCGGCTGGCGCTGATATCGACCGATCCGCTGGCCGATACCCCCGCGAACGCCGCCGAGCGCGACCTGATGATCGCGCGCGCACGTGCCGGGCGGCTCGATCAGGCGATGGAGGAGGCGGTGCGCCCCGAATACCTTGCCCCCGGGCAAAGCCGGATCGAGGTGATGGCGCTGATCCGCATGATGGCGCGCGATCTCGGCCCCGAAGTGTTCCAGCGCCAGATGCGCGCCCTGCAGCGGCGGCTGGATTACCAGGGGATTCTGCGCCGCCTGCGCATGCCGGTGATGATCGTGAGCGGGGTGGCCGATACGCGCCTGCCGCTGAAGCGCCAGCATTTCACCGCGTCGCTGATCGAAGGCGCGGTCTTCCGGCCTGTCGACGGCGCGGGGCACATGCCATCGGTGGAACAGCCCGTGGCGACGGCTGAGGCGCTGGAGGACTGGCTGCGCCAGCCGCTGATCCTGAGCTGAGGGGCCGTCGCCTCAGGCGGCGGCGTTGGTGTTGGCCGGTTTGCGCGTGGTGCCGTTGCGGTCCATGAAGTCGATCACCAGCGGGCGGATGTTGTCGCGCCAGCTGCGGCCGGCGAAGATGCCGTAATGGCCCGCACCCGGTTCCAGATGCCGGGTCTTCTTCGCATCATCGAGCCCGGTGCAGAGATCAAGTGCCGCGACGCACTGGCCCGGGGCCGAGATGTCGTCATTGGCGCCTTCGACGGTCATCACCGCGACATTGGTGATCTTGCCGATATCGACCATGTGGCCGGCCACGACGAATTCGTTGAGCGCGATCTCGCGGTTCTTGAAGATGCGTTCGACGGTGGACAGGTAGAATTCCGCGGTCATGTCCATAACGGCGAGGTATTCGTCGTAGAAGCGGTTGTGGGCATCGTGATCCGACGCCTCGTCCCGCACGACGCGGGCGATCTGGTCGCTGAAGGCCTGGGCATGGCGGTCGGCGTTCATCGACATGAACGAGGCAAGCTGCAAAAGGCCCGGATAGACCATGCGGCCCACGCCCTTGTACTTGAAGCCGACACGCTGGAGCATCATCTCTTCCAGCTGGCCCATGGTGACGCGGCGGCCGAAATCGGTGACTTCGGTGGGGGCTGCGTCGGGGTCGATCGGCCCTCCGATGAGCGTGAGCGTGGCGGGCTGGGCGTCTGGGTCCTGCCCGGCCAGATAGGCGGTGGCCGCCAGCGTCAGCGGCGCGGGCTGGCAGACCGCGATCACATGCGTGTCGGGGCCGAGATGCTTCATGAAGTCGACAAGGTAGAGGGTGTAATCCTCGACGTCGAACTTGCCCGCGCTCACGGGGATGTCGCGCGCGTTATGCCAATCGGTGATGTAGACTTCGCAATCCACCAGCAGCGACTTCACCGTCGAACGCAGGAGCGTTGCATAATGGCCCGACATGGGCGCGACCAGAAGCACCTTGCGGGGGTTCTTCTTGCGGCCGATGACGTTGAAATAGACAAGATCGCCGAAGGGTTTTTCGAGCACCGTCTCGATGCTGACCAGATGGTCCTTGCCGTCTTCGCAGGTATGGGTGCGGATGCCCCAGTCGGGCTTGACGACCATCCGCGCGAAGGTGCGTTCCGTCACCTCGCCCCAGGCGGCCATCCATTGCAGCGCGGGATTGGGAAACATCGAGTAGATCGGGTAGGAGGCCATTGCCAGCGCCGAAGCGCCGAGCCACTGATTGGTGTTGCGCGCCGTCTCCATCAGATCGTAGGTGATCATGTAGCGCATATGGAGGGCTCCCTTCCTGCGACCCGGGTCGGACCATTCGTCGCTTTGTCCCCCGGAGAGGGCGACGATATTCTGCGTAGCAGCGAGGGTAGGGGGATTTCCTTAAAATGACAACTAGCGAAGATAGCGCGGGCGCGCTTCAGGGCGAACACCTTGAACGGCTTACGGAAAACCTGAAGAAGGTGGAAACGCTGTCCAAGCGTCTTGTCGACGTGATGCAGAACCGCACACGTCACAACCCCGCTCTCGATGGGCCGAATCAAGAACTTTATGCAAAGGCAGCAACGGCCTACTGGACGGCCGCGTTGCAGAACCCGGCCAAGGTTCTGGAAAGCCAGATCGACTTCTGGTCGAAATCCGTCCTTCATTTCGTCGAGGCGCAGCAGGCGCTGGCCAAGGGCAAGCTGCAGCCGCCCGAGAACACCGGCCCCAAGGACCGGCGGTTTTCCAACCCGCTCTGGGACAGCCACCCCTATTTCAACTTCATCAAGCAGCAATACCTGATCAACGCGCAGGCGCTGGAGCAGGCGGTCGCTGACATGTCCGACCTCGAACCGGTGGAAAAGCGCAGGCTTGCCTATTTCACCCGCCAGATCGTGGACATGATGGCGCCCACGAATTTTCTGGCGACGAACCCCGACGCGCTGGAAAAGGCGGTCGAGACGGAAGGCGAAAGCCTGGTCAAGGGGCTCGAGAACCTGATCGCCGATCTCGAGGCGAACCACGGCGAACTGGTGGTCAAGCTGGCCGACGACACCGCCTTCCGGCTGGGCGAGAACATCGCGACCAGCCCGGGCAAGGTGGTCTACCGCAACCGGATGATGGAGCTGATCCAGTACGAACCCGCGACCGCGCAGGTTCACGAGACGCCGATCCTGCTGTTTCCGCCCTGGATCAACAAGTACTACATCCTCGATCTCAAGGCGCAGAACAGCTTCGTGAAATGGGTGACCGAACAGGGATACACGCTGTTCATCGTGAGCTGGATCAACCCGGATGCGACCTATTCCGATGTCGGGCTCGAGGATTACGTCGAGGACGGCTATCTGGCCGCGATCCGCGAGGTGAAGGCGATCTGCGGGGTCGAGCAGATCAACGCCGTGGGTTATTGCATCGCGGGCACGACGTTGTCGCTGACGCTGTCGCTGCTGAAGAGCCGTGGGGAAAACCCGATCAAGTCGGCGACCTTCTTCACCGCGCTCACCGATTTCTCGGATCAGGGGGAATTCACGCCCTTCCTGCAGAACGACTTCATCGATGGCATCGATGCCGAGATCACCGCGCGGGGCGTGCTGCCATCCTACATCATGGCGCGGACGTTTTCCTATCTGCGGTCGACCGACCTGGTCTATCAGCCGGCGATCCGCAGCTACATGCTGGGCGAGACGCCGCCCGCCTTCGATCTGCTGTACTGGAACGGCGACGGGGCGAACCTTCCGGGCAAGATGGCGCATGAATATCTGCGCGGGCTCTGTCAGCGCAACGAATTCACCACGACCGGCTACCGCATGTTCGGCCAGACGCTGCGCGTGGCCGACGTGGACCTGCCGATTTTCGCCGTGACCTGTGAAACCGACCACATCGCCGCCTGGAAGGATTGCTACCGCGGCGTGCAGATGATGGGTTCGAAGAACAAGACCTTCGTGGTCAGTGAAAGCGGCCATATCGCGGGCATCGTGAACCCGCCGTCCAAGAACAAGTACGGCCATTACATCAACGGCGATCTGTCGCTGGACGCCGGCGACTGGATGGAGGGAGCCGAGTTTCACGAAGGGTCGTGGTGGCCGCGCTGGGAAAGCTGGCTGCGCAAGCGGTCGGGCAAGAAGATCGCGGCGCGTGCGCCGGGCGATTCGACCCACCCCGTGCTGTGCGATGCGCCTGGAACCTATGTCAGGGTCAAGGCAACAGCCTGATTTTCCATTGGAATCTCACAAATTGCTTCGATGCAGCAAAAATCTCTTGAAATGCTGCGGCGCAGAATTCATATTCCTGTCAGACGCAGGAAACGGGGTGGGCCCGTGCCGCGCAGGACAAGGATGAGACCGATGGCCAAGCAGCAGGATTTCGCCGCCATGATGAAAGACATGATGGGTGCGTTCCCGGTGGACACCGCCGCCATGGAAGACGCGTTCAAGACCACCGCCACGCTGAACGAAAAGCTGTCGGGCGTCGCGCTGGAAGCCGCCGAGAAGTCGGCCGAGATTTCCGCGAAGTGGACGAAGACCACGCTCGCCAAGCTGGGTGAAGTGTCGAAGGTCAAGGCAGAGCCGGCCGACTACGCCAAGGCGATGACCGAATTCGCATCGGCAACCGCTGAAGTCGCCGCCGAGCACATGGCCGCCTTCGCCGAGATCGCCAAGAAGGTCCAGATGGACACCGTCGAGCTGCTGATGGCAGCCGGCAAGGACCTGACCGAAGACGCGACCGCGGCGATGAAGAAAGCCACCAATGATGTCACCGCCGCCGCCAAGAAGGCCGCAGCAAAGTGATCATCCGCTGATTTGCACCCTCTCCTCCCAATCAGGTGCAAATGCGCGAAGGGCAGGTCCGATGGACCTGCCCTTTTTATTTGCGGCCGCGCCGGGCGAGGGGCTCTGCCCCTCGCGCTCCCCGGGATATTTGGGGCGAGAGGAAGACATGAGGGCATGATGCCGCCGCCCTTTCCTTTTCTGCAGTGCTCGCATAGGCTTGCTGCACTGCATCATGTCCCGGGGAGGGCAAGACATGGCCACAGAAGAAAAACCGCTGCTCATAAAGCGTTACGCCAGCCGCCGTCTCTACAACACCGAAACCAGCGACTATGTCACGCTCGAGGATATCGCGGGGTTCATCCGGGAGGGGCGCGAGGTGCAGATCGTCGATCTGAAATCGGGCGACGACCTGACGCGGCAGTATCTTCTCCAGATCATCGCCGAACATGAAAGCCGGGGCGAGAACGTGCTGCCCGTGAACGTGCTTAACGATCTCGTGCGCAGCTACATGCTGCCGGGCGGGGGCGTGATGCCGCAATTCCTGCAGAGCTCGTTCGACATGCTGCGTGAAAGCCAGGCCAAGATGATGGAGAACATGGAAAAGATGAACCCCATGTCCAAGATGCCGGGCTATGAGGCGCTGCGCGCCCAGCAGGAGGCCTTCATGAAGGCGATGACCGGCGGCTTCGGCAAGGCCTGGGGGTCGTCCGGCCCCGGCCCCGAGGGCGAGGGCGGTGCCCCCGCCGGGGGCGAGGATCTTGACGAGATCAAGAAGCAGTTGGCCGAGTTGCAGAAGAAGCTGTCGAAGCTCAGCTGAGGGTCATGTCCCGTAGGCGCGGGGGGCCTCGGCCCCTTTGACCGCATCGATCGCGTCCAGCAGGATGTCAGCGACGACGTCCAGTTCCGAACGGATCAGCCGCACGGGCAGGCGCACGTCGCAGGCATGCATCAGCATGGCGCGGGTCTGCGGAAGGTCAGGTTGATCGCCGAGGAATTGCCAATTCCAGAAGGCGCGCGCGTTGTCCTTGCTCAGCCCGAAGACCTGCACCTTGACGCCCATCCCGGCGGCGGTGTCGGAGAAGGCCTGAACCTGATCCGCGGACAGGCCCACGAGATTGAACTGGATCGAGTCCGGCGCGCGGCGTTCCGGCGCGAGCGGCGCGGGCACGTCGATGAAGGGCGAGGTCATGAGCCGCGCCGCGACATGGTCGTGGTTTGCCAGACCGTCGCGCACGCGGCGCGCCAGTTCCGGCAGCTGCGGGCGGATGACCGCGGCCGACAGGTTCGACATGCGCAGATTGTAAAGCGGCAGGCGGTTCTGCCAGCGACCGAAGGCTTCGGCCAGTTCGGGGTCGTTCTGGCCCATGGGGCCCTTGTGCTTTTTCCAGTTATGCTCGTACGCGCACGACATGATGACGGCGCGCGCCACGAGATCGGCGTCGTCAGTGATCAAGATGCCGCCTTCGCCCGCGTTGATCATCTTGTAGGACTGGAAGGAAAAGCACCCCACCCGCCCGATCGTGCCGATGTTGCGCCCCGCCCAGGTGGTGCCGAGCGAATGGGCCGCATCCTCGATCACTGGGATGCCAGCTGCGTCGCAGGCTTGCATGATCGCGTCCATGTCGCTGGTGTGCCCGCGCATGTGGCTGATCA
>CAZNMV010000078.1:0-10738 GCA_964573835.1 uncultured Aestuariivita sp.
CAGCGCCACGCGCCGCATCGTGGGGTCGAGCGTGGCGAAGAGCATGTCCTTGGCCATGACATCGGCCCCGGTGAGGCGGTTGAAGAGCGTGGATTTTCCCGCGTTGGTGTAGCCCACCAGCGCCACGATCGGATAAGGCACCTTGGCGCGGGCCTTGCGGTGCAACTCGCGCGTCTTCACCACCCGGTCCAGCTGGCGGCGCAGGCGCACCAGCTGATCGTCAATGGCGCGGCGGTCGGCCTCGATCTGCGTCTCGCCGGGGCCGCCGACAAAGCCCAAGCCCCCGCGCTGGCGTTCGAGGTGGGTCCAGGCGCGCACCAGCCGCGTACGCTGGTAGCTGAGTGCGGCCATTTCCACCTGCAAGACACCTTCGCGGGTGCGCGCGCGGTCCGAGAAGATCTCGAGGATGAGCCCTGTGCGGTCGAGGATCTTGACCCCCCAGTCCTTTTCCAGATTGCGCTGCTGGACAGGTGTCACGGGGCCGTCGATGAGGACGAGTTCGATCTCTTCGGCCTTCAGACGGTCCTTCAGTTCGGCGATCTTGCCCTTGCCGAAAAGATGGCCCGCCTGCGGGCGGTCGACCCGGACGAGATCGGCACCGATCACGTCAAGATCGGGCAGCGCATGGGCAAGTGCCACGCCCTCTTCCAGCGCAGGTCCGGCTGGACGCCGGTGCGGGTCTTTGCGGATGTCCGGGTGAAGCACCCAGGCGCGGGTGCGCCTGCGGTCACGTCCGATCAAGATGCGTCTTCACCTTCGTAAAGGCTGATTGGCTGGGCCGGCATGATGGTCGAGATGGCATGTTTGTAGACCAGCTGCGACTGTCCATCCCGGCGCAGAAGCACGCAGAAATTGTCGAACCAGGTGATCACGCCCTGCAGCTTGACGCCGTTGATCAGGAAGATGGTGACGGGAACCTTGGTCTTGCGAACGTGATTGAGAAATGCGTCCTGAAGGTTCTGTCTGTCCGATGCCATTGTCAAATACTCGCCGTTGTTCTTGCCACATGTCGCGGTCCGACACGCCCCTCCTGTCCGAGTATGGTCTGCCCTGAGCAGAGATTCCAGCCCAAAAATCAGTCCGTTACGGACCCAATGCCGGCAGGTGCCTCAGGCGCGCCAGAATCGGGCGCTGAGCAGCGCGATGAAGGCCAGCGTTTCCAGCCGGCCAAGGATCATTGCGACCGAAAAGGTCAGCTTGGCTGCCGTGTCGATCTCGAGAAGGTTGATCGGCGTCTCGGCGGCCACATCCATCAGGGGACCTGTGGTGGTCAGCGCCGCAACGGTGAGCAGCATCGCATCCTCGAACTGCAGGCCCTGAAAGGCGAAGATCACCGTGAAGGCCGCCAGCGTCAGCGCGAAGATCATGAAGAAGACCCAGGCGATGAAGGCGCCGTCGCGCTTGATTCGGGCGCTGCGCCCGGCCTCGGACCCGACCGAGGACGGATGGACAAGGCGCTCCATCTCGCGCAGGCCGTTGAGGTAGAGCGCATAGACGCGCAGAAGCTTGACGCCCCCCGCCGTGGTGGCGACCCCGCCCCCGATGATGGCAAGCCCCATGAGCAGCACGCCCGGCGTGCCCAGCCCCGACCAGTCGCGCGCAGTGTCCCATTCGGCGCTGGCGAAGCCCGTGGTGGTGAGGAAGGACAGCACGGTGAACAGGCTGCCCCAGAGCGCCCGCAAAGCCGCGCCCAGACTGTTGGCGCCGTCCAGATCATAGGCCCCGAACCAGTGCCGCAGGAAAAGAAGCGCAGGCACCGCCACAACGATCAGAAGCCCGATGCGGAATTCCGGATCCCGGTCAAGCCGGGCCGAACCCTTGGTCATGGTATCGCCCGAGAAGGTCAGCCGCGACAGGGCAAACAGCATGAAGAGCGCCATCGCCGCTTCGCCCGCAAAGCCGCCCCCGCTGTTTTCGAGCCCGCCCACGGGCGATATCCCGCTGGTCGCCATCACCGACATGGCATGGCAGAGCGCGACGAGCGGCCTGTCGCCCGCGAGCAGCAGCGCCAGCCACAGAACACCCGTCAGCCCGGCATAGATCGGTGCCAGCGTGCGCGTGATCCGCATGAGCCGCCGCCCCGGTTCGGCGCGTTCGGCCGCCACCTGAGCGCTGTCGCCCCGGCCCGGCTCGCCCATCGCCGTCACCTCGAACCCGCCGAGCGAGAGCGGCGCGAGGATGGCCGAGGCCGCGACCCACATCATGAAGCCGCCCATCCAGCCCACCTGCGCGCGCCACAGGTGCAGCGTGTCGTTCAGCCGGTCGGGATTTGAGAACAGCGTGGCACCCGTGGTGGTCAGGGCGCTGACCATCTCGACATAGGCATTGATGAACCGCGTGGTGCCAAGCGCGTCGTGAAAGGGCACGGCCAGATAGGCGGGCAGCACCACAAGCGCGGCCATCAGCGCCATGAGCTGGCCCACAAGCCCCCGTTTCGACCGCCGCGACGACATCACGATGGCAAGCATGACGAAGAGAAACAGGCCCAGCGTGCCCGCATAGAAGAACGACTGCGAGGTGGGGTGATCGTCGCGCACCAGCGCATGGGCCGCGGGCAGATACATCGACAGCGCCGCGCAGCCGAGAAACAGCAGGAACAGCGGCTGACGCGTGAGGAACCCGGCTGTCTCGGCGCGCTGCATCGGTCAGAAGAAGTCGATCGAGACCTGCATCAGCCTCTCGACCTCGGGCACGTCGGCGGCGATGGCGAACATGGCAACGACGTCGCCTTCCTCGATCCGGAGCGTCGCGGTGGGGCGCAGCACCTCGCCCTTCTTCATCACGCCGCCAACCAGCACGCCTTCGGGAAAGTCGATGTCGCGCAGGCGCTGCCCCGCCATGGGCGAGGTGGAGAGGACTTCGGCCTCGATCACCTCAGCTTCGGCGTCGCCGATGGAATAGACGGTGCGCACGCGGCCCTGCCGGATGTGGCGCAGGATCGACGACACCGTGGTGGCGCGCGGATTGATGTAGGCGTCGATCCCGAGCGGCGCCATGAGCGGCACAAGCGAGGGGTCGTTGATCAGCGCGATCGCCATGGCGCAGCCTTCGGCCTTGGCGCGCACGGCGGCGAGCATGTTGGTTCGGTCGTCATCGGTGACGGCGAGCATGGCGTCGGCGCGGTCGATGCCCGCCTCGGCCAGAAGCGCGCTGTCCAGCCCGTCGCCATGCAGCACGATGGTGCGTTCCAGCGCCTCGGCCGCATGTTCGGCGGCGGTACGGTTCTTTTCGATGATGCGGGCGCGGACGCGGCCCGCCTTGGTTTCAAGTTCCTGCGCGACGGCAAGGCCCACATTGCCACCGCCGACGATGACGATGCGTTCCTGCTTCTTCTGGGTCTTGCCGAAGATGTCGAGCGTGCGCGCCACGTCGTCACGATGGGTGAAGACATAGGCGTCATCCCCCGCGAAGATCTGATCGCCCGGTTCCGGGGCAAAGAGCGTGCCCTCGCGTCTGAGGCCCACCACCACCGCCCGCAGTGTCGAGAAGAGGTCGGTCAGCTGCCTGAGCGGCGTCTTGATGATCGGGCAGTCATCGTCGATCTTGATGCCCAGAAGCTGGGCCTTTCCATCCATGAACATCTCGGTGTCGAAGGCGGCGGGGGCCGACAGCCGCAACATGGCGGCAGCGGCCACTTCGCGTTCGGGGCTGATGACGACGTCGATGGGCAGGTGATCGCGGCGGTAGAGATCGGAATAGAGCGTGTTGAGATAGGCCTGGCTGCGCAGGCGGGCGATCTTGCGGTTGATGGAAAAGACCGAATGCGCCACCTGGCAGGTGACCATGTTCACCTCGTCGGAATGGGTGGCGGCGATGATCATGTCGGCGTCGCGCGCCCCTGCCCGGTCAAGCACGTCGGGATGCGAGGCGAAGCCCGCGATGCCCTGCACGTCGAGCGCCTCGGTCGCGCGGCGGATGAGATCGGCATTCGAATCGACCACCGTGACGTCGTTGCGTTCGCCCGAAAGATGCCGCGCGATCTGCCAGCCAACCTGGCCTGCCCCGCAGATAATGACCTTCATGGTCCCGTCCCGTTCATCCGAACCCTTTGCATGGCAGAAGGCCCCTGCCCGGTCAAATCAATTGTCCCCCGCGCCCGAAGCGGGCAGACTGGCGGACATGAAGACACGTAGCTCCGGCCTTGCCGCCCTATCCGCCCTTGTCCTGCTGACATCCTGTGCACCCATGACGATCTGGCACCGCGCCGGTGTCAGCGTCGCCCAAATGGAACGGGACGCCGATTCCTGCCGGGTCACGGCGCTGCGAGATGCGCCGGTGGCGACGCAGGTGGTACAGGCGCCGCCCGTGTTCGTGCCGCCGCGCCAGGTCTGCAACGCGGCAGGCACCTGCGTGACGCAAGGGGGCTATTTCGTCCCGGGCGAGATCAGCACCGTCGATCCGAACGCGGCATTGCGCGCGCGGCTGACCGACCGCTGCATGGCCGACCGCGGCTATGCGCCCGTGTCGATCCCGCTCTGCCCTTCCAGCGTGGCATCGGCGGCGCCGGCGGGGCGCACCACGATCCTGCCCACGATCACCGAACGGTCCTGCATCATCCGGCAGGGCAACGGAAGCTGGCAGATCGTCAACCGGGGCTGACGGGATCAGAGTTCGACGTCTTCCTCTTCGTCTTCCAGCGTCGCGATGCGGGCGCCGGATTTCGACATGGTCACCACGCCCAGCGACTTGAGCTTGCGGTGCAGCGCGCTGCGCTCCATGCCGACGAAAGACGCGGTGCGGCTGATATTGCCGCCGAAGCGGTTGATCTGGGTGAGAAGATATTCCCTCTCGAACGCCTCTCGCGCTTCGCGCAGGGGCAGTGAGGCCAGCGCGCCGGACAGCACGACGCGGCCCTCGTCCGTCGCGGCGGGGCCGGTGCCGGGCAGTTCGTCGGCGCCGATTGGGCCCGCCCCGTCGCTCAGGATCAGCACGCGTTCGATCAGGTTCTTGAGTTGGCGCACATTTCCGGGCCAGTCCATCGTCTGCATCAGCGCCACGGCTTCGTCGGTGAGCGGGCGGATGGGCAGGCCTTGGGTTTCGTTGAAGACCGCGATGAAATGATCGGCGAGAAGGGGAATATCCTCGCGCCGGTCGGCCAGCGGCGGCACCTCGATCGGCACGACGTTGAGCCGGTGGTAAAGCTCCTGCCGGAAGCTGCCCGCGGCGATGGCCGCTTCCAGATCGCGGTTGGTCGACGAGATGACGCGCAGATCGACGCGCACCTTGTCCGTGCCGCCCACGCGCTGGAACTGCTGGTCGACCAGCACGCGCAGGATCTTCGACTGCGTGCCCAGCGGCATGTCGGCCACTTCGTCGAAATAGATCACGCCGCCATGGGCCTCTTCCAGAAGTCCGCGTTCCACGCCGCGGTCGGCGGTTTCACGGCCGAACAGCACCTCTTCCATGCGGTCGGGTTCGATGGCGGCGCAGTTGACCGACACGAAGGGTCCCGACTTGCGCGTGGACTGGCCGTGGATATAGCGCGCGGCGACTTCCTTGCCCGCCCCGGCCGGGCCGGTCAGCATCACCCGCCCGTTCGAGCGGGTGACCTTGTCGAGTTGCCCCACCAGCGCGCGGAAAGCACTTGATGTGCCGATCATCTTCGCGGCACCCGCATCGCGGCGCTTGAGGCTCAGGTTCTCGCGGCGCAGGCGCGAGGTTTCCATCGCGCGGCGGATCACCACCAGAAGCTGGTCGATGTTGAAGGGCTTTTCGATGAAGTCGTAGGCGCCCTGCTTGATCGCGGCGACCGCGATCTCGATGTTGCCATGCCCCGAGATGATGACGACGGGAACATCGGGGTTGTCGCGCTTGACGGTCTTGAGAATGTCGATCCCGTCCATGCGGCTGTCCTTGAGCCAGATGTCGAGGATCATGAGCGCGGGCGGTTCGGCATTGATCGCGGCCATGCAATCGTCGGAATTGCCGGCAAGCCGGGTCGCATAGCCTTCATCCTCGAGGATATCGGACACCAGTTCACGGATGTCGCGTTCATCATCGACGATCAGAATGTCACTCATCAATCTTCCCTCGGGTCTGGTTGGGTCTGGGCGGTGGCCTTGGGGCCCGCGCGCAGCGGCAGGCGGATCACCGCCATTGCGCCGGGCCGGGCACCGGGGGCGAAGGGCGCCGCGTCTTCGAGCGCGAGCGTGCCGCCATGTTCCTCGATGATCTTCTTGACGATGGGCAGGCCGAGGCCGGTGCCTTCGTCGCGGGTGGTGACGTAGGGCTCGAACAGGCGCGCACGGTCTTCGGGCAGGCCGATCCCGTTGTCGCTGATGCGGATTTCGGCACGGTCGCCTTCGGTGCCAAGCGTGATGCGGATTTCCGGGGCGTGGCCTTCGGGCGCACCCTTTTTGTGCAGGCTTTCAATGGCTTCGCCTGCGTTCTTGATCAGGTTTGTCAGGGCCTGACCGATCATTGCGGCGTCAAGATCGGCGATGATCCGGCCTTCGGGGAAATCGGCGGCGATGGTGACGCCGGGCTGGCCGGTCCGCTGCAGCAGCACCGCATCGCGCAGGATCTGGACCAGATCGTTCGACTGCCGGTCGGGTTCGGGCATGCGGGCAAAGCGCGAGAATTCGTCGACGATGCGGCGCAGGTCGTTGGTCTGGCGCACGATCACGTCGGTCATCGCTTCAAGCTGGTCACTGTCTTCGCCCAGACGGGGCGCGAACTTGCGCTTGATACGTTCCGCCGACAGCTGGATCGGGGTGAGCGGGTTCTTGATCTCGTGCGCGATGCGGCGGGCGACATCGCCCCAGGCCGCCATCCGCTGGGCGCTGACCAGATCGGTCACGTCGTCGAAGGCCACGACATAGCCTTCAAGCCGCCCGTCATCGCCGCGCCGCGTCGCCATGCGCACCAGCAGGTTTTCAAGCCGCCCCTGCCGGGTGACGCGGATTTCCTCCTGCGCGACTTCTAAGGCAGAGTCCCGCAGATCGTCGAACAGCGGGCCGAATTCCGGCACCGCCACCTTGAGCGCGAGGGCCGTTTCATCCCCCGTCCAGCCGAGCAGCCGTTCGGCCGAGCGGTTGACAAAGGTCACATGCCCCTGCGGGTCGAGGCCCACCACACCCGAGGTCACGGAGGACAACACCGAATCGAACAGCCGGCGCCGCCGTTCGATCTGGCGGGTGTTGTCGAGAAGCGTCTCGCGCTGGCCCTTCAGCTGCCGCGTCATCTGGTTGAAATAGCGCCCCAGCATGGCGATTTCGTCGTCGCCCTGTTCCTCGATCACCTGCACGTCGAGATCGCCCGCGCCCACCCGCTGCGCCGCGCCTGTCAGGCGGCCCACGGGCCGCGACAATCGTTCGGCGAACCACAGGCCCAGCCAGATCGCGGCCAGGATCAGGATGACGGCGAAGCCGAGATAGAGAAGGCCGAATTCGAACAGAACACGGCCCCGGTCGCTTTCGAGCTGCTGGTAGAGCCGCACCGATTCCTGCGTGTCGTCGAGCAGGTTGAGGATTTCGCCGTCCACCTCGCGGCTGACATAGAGAAAGCGGTCAACGAAGGCATCGAGCCGCACGAGCGCGCGGAATTCGTTGTTGGGCCAGTCCTCGATGATCACGAAGCCGGTGTCGGCGGCTTCGGCCAGCTTTTCGGAGCCGGGATCTTCGAAATCGAAGAGATAGCTGCCTTCGCCGCGCGCGCGGATGTCACCGGTGCCGTCGATGACATAGGCCTCGCGCAGGCCGCGCTGGATCTGCGGCTGCCCTTGGGCCAGCGCTTGCCGCAATTCGCCGTCATTCATGAAATAGGTGACGCTGCGGCCGGCATCGAGATAGCGCGCCAGCGCGCGGGCGTCTTCGGCGAGATCTTCGCGCTGTTCCTCCTCATAGGCCTGGGCGGCGGCAAGCGAGGCCCCCACCACGTTGCGCACCCGGTCCGAGAACCAGCCTTCGAGCCCGATGTTCACGGTGAGCCCCGCGAAGACGGCGACAGTGACGGTGGGGATCAGCGCGAGCGCCGCAAAGACGCCGGTCAGGCGCAGGTGCAGGCGCGATCCCGCCGATTGCGCGCGCCGCGCCGCGATGAGCCGCGCGACCGAGCCCAGAACCAGCGCCGCGACGAAAAGAACATAGACAAGGTCGGCCAAGAGCACGAGGCGCAGCGCCAGCGCGGACGAGCCCTGATCGAGCGGACCGAGCACCATGAAGGTCGCCAGCACAAGCACCGGCCCAAGCAGAACAAGGCCAAGCGTGGCCGCGTTCTGCAGACGCCGTGTCCTGCCCAGACGGCGCAGACGCGCAGCCCAGATGCTGTCTTGTGTCCGGGTCGCCACGCGACGCCCTCATGCTGATGTGCCGCTTGCGCAGCTGCCCGCCAAATCTTGTGGTCTGACCCGCAATATCCGCGTGATGCGGCAGAGTCGCCACGGTTATGTGGCGAATTTACATCAACTTGCGGCGGCGTGTCACCTGAATATCCAGATCGGTGATCTTCTTGCGCAGCGTATTGCGGTTGATGCCGAGCAGATCAGCGCATTTCGCCTGATTTCCCCCCGTGGCATCGAGCGCGATCTCGATCAGCGGCAGTTCCACCTCGCGCAGGATGCGGCCGTAAAGGCCCGGCGGCGGCAGCATGGTGCCGTGCAGGTCGAAATAACGCCGCAGATGCCGCGCGACCGAGGTGGTGAGCTTCTCGGCCTCGCCCCCGCCCAGCACGGGCTGGGTTTCGGGCTGGCTGCCCAGCACGGCCTCGACCTCGGGGCGGGCGATTTCCTCGGCCCGGCTGGTCAGGACAAGGCGGCGCACGGCGTTTTCCAGCTGGCGCACGTTGCCGGGCCAGGAATAGGCGCGGAACACCTCGGCCGCCGGACCGCCGAGCCAGCGCTTGGGCGCGCCGTCGCGTTCGGCACGGTTCAGGAAATGTTCGGCCAGAAGCGGGATGTCGTCGACCCGTTCGCGCAGGGCGGGCACATGGATCGTGGCGCCGGACAGGCGGTAGAACAGGTCCTTGCGGACGCGGCCCGCCTCCATCGCGTGGGTGAGATCGGTCTGGCTGGTGGCCATGAAGCGCGGCACGTGATCGCCCGGCGCGTCCATCATGCGCACGATGCGGGCCTGAAGCTCTTCCTCGATATCGCCGATCTCGTCGATCAGCAGCGTGCCGCCCCTGACGCGGGCCAGCACCCGCGCGGGGCCTTCCAGTTCGCGCAGATCGGCGTCGGTGATCGTCAGGAAGGGCAGCGTGCGACGGTCGGAAAAATCGTGGATCGCCTTGGCGATGAGCGACTTGCCGGTCCCCGATTCGCCCGAGATCAGCACGGCGAGATCTGTGTTCATCACCTTCGCCACCAGCCGGTACAGCTGCTGCATCACCGCCGTGCGGCCCACCAGCGGCAGATCGTCGGGGCGTTCGTCGTCATCGACCGCGCGTTCCGCCGGGCTGCGCCGCTTCTGTTCCAGCGCGCGCGCGGTGCGCTTCATCAGGTCGGGCAGGTCGAAGGGCTTGGGCAGGTAGTCGTAGGCCTGCGCCTCGGCCGCCTGAATGGCGGTCATGATGGTGTTCTGCGCACTGATGACGATGACCGGCAGGCCGGGACGGTCCTGCGCGATCTTGGGCAGCATCTCGAGCCCGTTGCCATCGGGCATGATCACGTCCGAGATCACCAGATCGCCCTTGCCTTCGGCCACCCAGCGCATGAGCGTGGTGAGCGACGAGGTGGCGTGCACCTTGCAGCCTGCCCGCGTCAGGGCCTGGGTCAGAACGGTGCGGATCGTGCGGTCGTCGTCGGCGACGAGGACGGTTCCATCCATCAGGTGCTCTCCTCTGGTTTCGGTTCACGCGGGACGCGCGGCAGCGACAGGCGGAAGACGGTGCGCCCGGGCACGGACGTGACCGAGATCCAGCCGTCATGGTCGGATATGATCTTGGAGACGAGCGCGAGGCCAAGCCCCGTGCCGTTCTCGCGCCCCGACACGAAGGGATCGAAGATGTCGGCCTTGATGTTTTCGGGCAGGCCGGGGCCATCGTCGATGATTTCCACCTGCAGGGGCAGCGAATGGCCCGACCCGTCGGACCGGCGCAGGCGGAAGGAATGCTCGAAAAAGGTATGGATGCGGATCGTGCCGCCCTTGGGGTCGGCCGCTTCGGACGCGTTCTTGAGAAGGTTGAGCACCACCTGAAGCAACTGGTCGGGATCGCCCCAGGCCAGCGGCAGCGAGGGGTCGTAATCCTCGACGATGGTCATATGCGCGCCAAAGCCCAGAAGCGCGGAGCGCCGCGCGCGGTCGAGCACGTCGTGGATGTTCACGGGCTTGAAGTCAGGCGCCGAGAGATTGCCGAATTGTTCGACCTGTTCCAGAAGCTTCACGATCCGGCGGCTTTCGGCCACGATAAGATCCGTGAGTTCAAGATCTTCCGGGGCGAGGTTCATGCTGAGAAGCTGCGCCGCACCGGTGATCCCGGCGAGCGGGTTCTTGATCTCGTGCGCCAGCATCTCGGCCATGCCGATGGCCGATTGCGCAGCCGACTTGACCGAATGGCTTTGCGTCATGCGCCCCGCCAGTTCGCGGGGGGAGATCATCAGGATCATCCGGCCCGGGTGGCCCACCAGCGGCGCGATCTGCAGCGCGCATTGCAGCGGCGCGCGGTTGCCGGTGCCGACGTCGACATCGTTGACGAAGAGCGGCGTGCCATTGGCGCGGGCGCGGCCAAGCGCCTCTTCCAGCGGCGCGTCGACCGCGATCTGATCCCAGACGGGCGTGCCGCGCACCGACCGGGCCGAGGC
>CAZNMV010000079.1:0-10576 GCA_964573835.1 uncultured Aestuariivita sp.
ACAGGATGTTGACCGCGACAAGAACGGCAAGCGCGGGGTCAAGCCAGTGCAGACCCGTCAGCACCGCCGCCGCGACGCCGACAGTGACACCGACCGACGAGGCCACGTCGGTCAGCAGGTGCCGCCCATCCGCCTCGAGCGCGGGCGAACGCAGCTTGCGCCCTTCCCGCAGCAGGACCCAGCACCAGGCCCCGTTGACCAGGGACGCGACGATGTTCACGCCAAGCCCCGGCCACGGCGCATCGAGCGGCACGGGATCGGTCAGCCCGGCCCAGGCCGCGCGCAGGATGGCTATGGCGGCGATCACGATAAGCACGCCCGTCAGCACGGCACTGAAATATTCGGCCTTGTGATGCCCGTAGGGATGCCCCGCATCGGCGGGCCGTTCGGCATAGCCGATCGCGATCAGCGCGGCGAAGGCGGTGGCCAGATTGACCACGCTTTCCATCGCGTCGGAATAGAGCGCGACAGACCCCGTCATCACCCAGGCGACCAGCTTGATCGCCAGAACGATGGCGGCCACCCCAAGGCTGGCATAGGCTATCCTGCGCGCTTGGCTCATCGCGGCGGTATCCCCCGAAGTTCCGGGGCTGATAGACCGGCGCGGCCCGCAGGGCAACCGGGCGCAGGGTCGCGTCTGCGATCCCGCGCCCGGTAGGGCGCTATTTCTTCAGCGCGTCGCGGATTTCCATCAGGATGTCGAGCTCAGACGGGCCTTTCGGCGCTTCGGGTTCGGCTTCCTTCGGGCTTTCGGCGGCTTCCTTGATGCGGTTGACGGTCTTCACCAGCATGAAGACCACGAAGGCCACGATCAGGAAGTTGATCACCGCCATGATGAACTTGCCGATGGCGAAAACGGGCGCGCCCGCATCCGTCGCCGCGGCGAGCGAGGCGTATTGACCGCCGTCCAGAACATAGAACCAGCCGGAAAAGTCGATCCCGCCGGTGAAGAGCGCGATGATCGGGTTGATCAGGTCGCCCACCAGCGATGTGACGATGGCGGTGAAGGCCGCCCCGATGATGATACCCACGGCCATGTCCATGACGTTGCCGCGTGCAATGAAGGCCTTGAACTCGTTCAGCATATTTTGTCCTCGTTATTGGCTCGGGCGCGCCTTCTTCCGTGCACGCCCGCGCAATGTTTAACACATTTGCGACCCAAGCATAGGCTTCAGTTGCCTCCGCCGGGGCCGGTCAGGCGCCATGACCGCCCGGCTGTATCCCGGACGCCGTGTCGCCTGTCTTGACCGGCGCGCGGTGCAGACGGGCCTTGTCTCGCCGTCGCGGGACTAGCTACGGCGCATGTGATGGGCGATCTTTTCGGCCATCATGATGGTGGGGGCATTGGTGTTGCCGCCGATCAGGCGCGGCATCAGGCTGGCATCCACCACGCGCAGGCCTTCCATCCCGCGGACGCGACCCTGAGTGTCGGTCACGGCCATGTCGCCGGTGCCCATCGCGCAGGTGCCGACCGGGTGGTAGATCGTGTCGGCGCGCGCGCGGATGTCGCGTTCGAGGGCTGCGTCGCTGCCGTCATGCGGATAGAACCGCGCGCCGCGCCAGGGGGCCAGCGGCGGTGCCTCCATGATCGCTTCGAGCTGCCTTGCGCCTTTCATCATCAGCGCCAGGTCGCGCGGGTCGGACAGATAGGCGGGGTCGATCCGCGGCGCGGCATCGGGCCGGGACGATGCAAGCCCGATGCGGCCCCGGCTGTGCGGGCGCAGCACGCAGACATGCGCGGAGTATCCGAAGCGGAAATGCAGCTTGCGCATATGGTCGTCGACAATGCCGACGACGAAATGGATCTGCAGATCGGGCCTGTCGGCGGAGGGGTCGGATCTCAGGAAGGCCCCCGCTTCGGCGAAGGGCGAGGCGAAGAGCCCCGTGCCGTCGCGCCGCCAGCGCATCCCGGCGCCGGCCAGCGCCATAAGCCCCTTCGGGCCAAGCCCCACGACATCCTCGCGCAGCGACCGGTAGGTGAGGATATAGTCAAGGTGATCCTGCAGGTTGCGCCCCACACCCGGCAGGTCCTGCACCAGGGGGATGCGGTGGGGCGCGATCTCCTCCTGCGGGCCGACGCCGGACAGAAGCAGCAGATGCGGCGACCCGATGGCGCCTGCGGACAGGATCACCTCGCGCGTGGCCTCGACAAGGAAGCGTTTGCCGCGATGCTGCACCTCGACCCCGGTTGCGCGGGTGCCGTCGAAGGCGATGCGCCGCGCCTGCGTCTTGGCCATGACGGTCAGGTTCGGCCGGTCGAGCACGGGAAAGAGATAGGCCGCCGCCGCCGAACAGCGTTCGCCCCTGTGCGGCCCGGCGTGGAACTGGGTGACCTGGTAAAGGCCCGCGCCCTCCTGCGCCTTGCCGTTGAAATCGGGGTTGCGGCGGATCTGCTGCTGTTCCGCCGCGTCGATGAAGGCCTGCGCGATGGGTCGCGGTTCGCTCTGATCCGCGACCTGGAGGGGGCCGTCCGCGCCGTGCAGGTCATCGGGCCCGCGCGCATTGCCTTCGGCCTTGCGGAAGAAGGGCAGGACGCTGTCCCAATCCCAGCCGTCGCAGCCGAGGTTCGCCCATTCGTCGTAATCGGCCTTGTGCCCGCGCACATAGAGCATGGCGTTGATCGCGCTCGACCCGCCCAGCGCGCGGCCCCTCGGCTGGAACCCGCGCCGCCCGTTCAGGCCCGGCTGGGGAACGGTGTGGAAGGCCCAG
This sequence comes from uncultured Aestuariivita sp., assembly GCA_964573835.1. Lineage (GTDB taxonomy): Bacteria > Pseudomonadota > Alphaproteobacteria > Rhodobacterales > Rhodobacteraceae > JAGYKE01. The sequence goes on from CAZNMV010000079.1 coordinate 2,710, forward strand.
TTGTTGATCCTGGGGCGCCCCGACACCATCGCGGCCACCAGCGCGGGCGCGCGGATGAAGATGTCGCGCCCGGATCCGCCCGCCTCGATCAGGCAGACGCTGACGGTTGGGTCCTCGCTCAGCCGGGCGGCCATGACGCAGCCGGCCGATCCGCCGCCGACGATGACATAGTCGAAGGACATGCGCGCCTCCCCTTCCCTTGGGTCAAGCCTAGGGAGGAGGGGGCCTGTCGCGCAAGCGCCTTTGCCCCGGATCAGGCGGGAAGACGCCCCGTCAGTACATAGGCGAGGATCTGAACCACCTGTTCGGGGTGTTCGGCCACGGCCAGCGCTGCGGCATGGACTTCCTTCAGCGCGTGCTGGTGTTCGGGCGGGTTCAGCACGATCACCGACTTGCCAAGCGCCGCGGCATAGCCCGCGTCGAAGGCCGCGTTCCATTGCTTGTACTGGGTGCCGAAGCGCACGACGACGATATCGGCGTCCGTGATCCCCTTGCGGGTGCGGATCGCGTTCAGCTTCGCGCCCTTGTGGTCGTGCCAGAACTTGTCGTCTTCCGCGCCCAGAATCGCCACGCCGCAATCGTCGCTGGCCGCGTGATCGGTCACCGGCGACGAAAACACGACGTCGAGGTCCTTTGCCCCGTCCATGATCCGGTCGCGCCAGTCGGTGTGGATTTCGCCCGAGAGATAGACGTTCAGGGTCATGGCCGTTCCTTCCGTTCTCAGCCGCGCAAGGTCCCGCCGGTCGCCTTCTGCACCTTTTCCACGATCTTCGCGCTGACGGCTTCGATATCGGTGTCCTTCAGCGTCGCCTCGCGCGGTTGCAGGCGCACGGTGACGGCGATCGATTTCTTGCCTTCGCCAAGACTGCCGCCCACGAATTCGTCGAAGACGCGCACATCCTCGATCAGGGTCTTGTCGGCCCCGGCAGCGGCGTTGACCAGCGTGAGCGCCTCGACCCCCGCATCGACGACGAAGGCGAAATCGCGTTCCACCGCCTGCAGGTCGCTGATGTCGAGCGCGGGGCGCGTCGCGCCCGACTTGCGCGGTTCGGGCACTTCGTCGGGCCAGATGGCAAAGGCCATGGCGGGGCCCTTCACATCCATCGCCTTGAGCACGCGGGGATGCAGTTCGCCGAAGATGCCCAGCACCTTCTTGGGGCCAAGGCAGATCATGCCGTGCCGTCCCGGGTGCCACCAGCCGGGCGCGCCGCGCAGGATCTGCACCTTGGCAGGCGCGCCGATGGCGGCAAGCACCGCTTCGGCATCGGCCTTGACGTCGAAGACATCGACGGGCCGCGACCCGCCATGCACGTCCTTCGGACCGGTGCGGCCCACCAGCAGCCCGGTCACCAGATTGTGCTGTTCCCCCGGTTCGCCGCCGTCGAAGGCGGGGCCGACCTCGAACAGCGCGAGGTCCATGAAACCGCGCGCCTGATTGCGGGCGGCGGCCTGCAGCAGCCCCGGCAGAAGCGACGGGCGCATGTGGCTCATCTCGGACGAGATGGGGTTTTCGAGCATCGTGGCATCGGTGCCGCCGCCGAAGAGGGTGGCAGAGGCCTTGTCGATGAACGAATAGCTCACGCATTCGTTGTAGCCCAGCGCCGCGCAGGTGCGCCGTGCCATGGCTTCGCGCCGCTGGCGCGGGGTCATCACGGGCTTGGGCAGGCCGGGCGCGAGGCGTTTCAACGGCTGGCCCTGCAGCAGCGTCAGCGACGCGATGCGCGCGATTTCCTCGACAAGGTCCGCCTCGCCCAGCACGTCGGGCCGCCAGCTCGGCACATGGGCCATGCTGCCCTCGAGCCGGAAGCCCAGCGCGGTCAGCGTCTGGCGCTGCTGCGATTCGCCGATGTCCATGCCGACAAGCGACTGCACGCGGGCATAATCCAGCCGGTAGGCGCGTGCGTGGTCGGGGACTGTGCCCGCCACGACAACCTCGGACGCCTCACCGCCGCAGAGATCGAGGATCATCTGCGTGGCCGCTTCCAGACCCGGCAGGGTATATTCGGGATCGACGCCGCGTTCGAACCGGTAGCGCGCGTCGGAATTGATCTTCAGCGCGCGGCCTGCCAGCGCGATCTGAACATTGTCCCAGAAGGCGCTTTCGAGAAAGACGTTGACCGTCTCCTCGGTCACGCCGGTCGGATCGCCGCCCATGATGCCTGCGATGCTTTCGGGGCCTTCATCGTCGGAAATCACGATCATGCCCGGCTGGAACGTGTAGGTCTTGTCGTCGAGAGCGGTGAGCGTTTCGCCCCCCGTCGCGCGGTGGACGCGAAGGCCGCCCTTCACCTTGTCGGCGTCGAAGACGTGCAGCGGGCGGTTCTGGTCATAGGTGAAGAAGTTCGTCACATCGACCAGCGCCGAGATCGGGCGCAGCCCGATGGCGCGCAGCTGATCTTGCAGCCATTGCGGGCTGGGCCCGTTCGTCACGCCCCGGATCACGCGGCCCGCGAAGACCGGGCAGCCATCGGCGGTGTCGGCGTCGATGCTCACGGTGACGGGGCAGGGGAAGGCACCGGGGACCGGCACGACAGCTTGCGGTTTCAGCTGGCCCAGACCCCGCGCCGCCAGATCGCGCGCGATGCCGCGCACGCCCAACGCATCGGGGCGGTTGGGGGTGATCGCGATCTCGATCACCGGGTCGACCTTGGCGGGGTCGTTGTCGGCCAGCCAGTCGATGAAACGTGCGCCCACTTCACCGCTGGGCAGTTCGATGATGCCGTCATGTTCGTCGGACAGCTCCATCTCGCGTTCCGAACACATCATGCCGTGGCTTTCGATGCCGCGGATCTTGCCCACCCCGATGGTGGTGTCGATGCCGGGGACATAAACGCCGGGCTTGGCCACCACGACGGTGATGCCTTCGCGCGCATTGGGTGCGCCGCAGATGATCTGCGTCTCGCCCGCATCGGTCAGAACCTGGCACACGCGCAGGCGGTCGGCGTCCGGGTGCGGTTCGGCCTTGAGAACCTTTCCGATGGTGAAATCGGCCAGCCTAGCGGCCGGGTTCGTCACCTCTTCGACCTCGAGGCCCAGATCGGTCAGCGCCTCGGCGATCTCATCGACCGTGGCGGTGGTGTCGAGGTGATCCTTGAGCCATGACAGCGTGAATTTCATCGAAATCTTCCGGGTTTGATGCCTTGCGGTCGCGCGCGCGCCACGCGTCCTTAGCGGAAGTCGCCCGGGCTGAAAAGGCCGCGCGGGGGCTCAGTCGTCGCGGCGATGCGCGTCAAGCCAGCGCCCCACCGCCCAGGCCGGGATCAGCACCACCGCCCAGCCCACCGTGTTGATGAGCGTGAGGGCCAGCTTCATCCCCGTCTCCATCCGGTCGGACCGCCACAGCGCCACATGCGCCAGCACGATCAGCACCAGAAGGACCAGCACGGCGATGCGCGTGCGGGACATGTCAGACCGGAAGCGTCATCCGCAGTCGGCGGAAGATCGACAGGACCTGTTCGGCGGTGGCCTTTTCGGCCGCACCCTTCGAGACCTCATCCGCCGTCCACATCCAGGACCGGGCGGGATCGTCGCGCATGGCCCATTCGGGGAACAGCCTCTCGGTGATGCGGGTGCGCTGCACGCCGCGGACATCGGTATGCCGGTCGTCGCGGCGGATGCGCTGATAGGCGGCCTCGACCGCCTCGCGCGGGCCTTCGAGCAGTTGCAGATAGATATCGCCCCGCACGATGAGCGCGCCTGTGATCCCGTCGCGCATGTTGCAGCGCCGGGCATCAAGGAGAATCCCCGCCAGCATCGGGTCATCGAACCCGAACGGGTGCGAGGCATAGGTGAGTTGCATAAGCGACACGGGGCGGTGCTCCTTCCCTGTCACACTAGGGCATCGGCGCGCCTTTGTCGCGTGAAACCGCCCGCAGGGCGCAACGGTGCCCGGGAATCAGGCATCCATCCGTGCGCGGATCCATTCGTGGAAGCGGAAGATGTCGAATTCCTGCGGCATGAGGCGGCCCGCCCGGAAGCGCCCCGCGCGCAGGCCCTTCTGGTTCATCTCGCAGGCCTCGCCATCCTCGCGCAACACAGTGGCGGCGAAGGACGTAACCGCCTCGATGTCGAAACCGGGCTGCGCCAGCGTTTCGGGCAGGAACAGCCATTCGGCGCGCAGCCGCGTGGTTTCCGGCCCGGTGGGGATGACCCGGATCATGCGGATATAATCCACATGCGCCGCCCAGAAGACCGATGGGTATTGCGTCAGAAACGTGTGACCCGCCGCGCGTTCCTCCGGCGTCAGGTGGGGAAACTCCGGCCCGCAGGGCTGACCGGTCTCCGACCATGTGCGCGCGCCGTCCTTCAGCGGCGCGGGGGCGGCGTTTTCCGGGGACCAGCCCGCCTGTTCCTCGGGCGACATGATTCCCTTGGCATAGATCGGCACCATGTCGATCAGCTGCGGATGCACCGTGGGGCAGTGCAGGCATTCGTTGTAGTTTTCCCAGAAGATCTTCCAGTTGCAGGCGAGATCGACCTCTTTCACATACCCGGTGACCAGTTCCTCCATCCGCCAGTTGGCCAGCGTCTCGGGCCCGGGATCGGGGGCGAAGGGCGGCGGCGTGTCGGCCAGGCAGACATGGAGCGAGCCCTGAAACAGCTTCAGATGCACGGGGAACAGCCCGTGATCGCCCTTGTCGAAATCGTCGGTCGGCGTGCCATGGGCGGTCGAGACCAGCCGCCCGCCCGCATCATAGGCCCAGGCGTGATAGGGGCAGGTGATGAGCCGCCCGTTCCAGGGCTGCCCGTCGTGCAGGCACAGCGCCGAGCCCCGGTGACGGCAGGTGTTGAGGAAGGCGGCATAGCCCCCGTCCGGCGCCCGGGCGATCATCACGGGCTGGCCGCCGATGGTCAGGGGCCGCAGGGTGCCGGGTTCCTGCGTGTCGTGGCGCCCCACACAGACCCATTCGCGCGCCCAGATCAGCGCGTTTTCGCGGGCATACCAGTCGGGATCGAAATAGGCATGCGCCGACAGGCTTTCGGGGCAGTGATCGAGCAGCGGCGACTTCGGCGGTGTGGCGATGTTCATGGGGCGGGGCTCCGCGCGCGAAAGGCGCGCGGGGCGATGTTAGACCGCGGAAATACGATCTGCCAAGATCAGCGCGAGAGCTCGACAAACACAAGACCCCGCCGAAGCGGGGCCAAGGGACTTTGACAGTTGTTAGACTGCTCTGGTCTTGTCATCGACCGGTGAACAGTCTGCCTGATGGTTCAGGTCTTAAAGCCCGACGACCGGGTTACGGCACACAAAATAATCGATGAACCGTTAAGAATCAATGACGATCCAGACCCAAGCCTGCCAACGCCGCCCGCCTGACACCTGCCAGGTCTTCCGGCGACAGGGTTGGGTATTCGTACTTTCGACGACCCGTCTTGAAAGCTGACAATCTGGTCAGCGCCACATTCATGACCAGATCGCACTTCGCCCATGAGATCGCGTCGGCGTCTCCCCAAGGGGTGTAGTTGCGCGACAACCGAAATACGAACGGCAGATCACGCCGGGGCGGCGTTGTGCTGATGGGAACGATTGCGACGAGCTCCGACCGATAAGGAAGCTTGGGAGAGATCACGATCACTGGCCTGGTCTTCGTGATCTCAGGCGCGTGCAAATCCCGGAAGTCGCCGACGAAGATCTGTCCTGCACGCGGATAGAACTTCAGCCCCATCTGCCGCGATTGTCCCCCTCTGCCGGTTCGGATGATGCAGAAGGCCCTATGCGCCGAGGTCAGTTAACCGCGGGTTAACGACCGTCGCGTCATTCGGTAAGCAGGTCGGATCGACAGCGAAGCGTCGGCCGCGATCGTCTTCATGACCGCTTAAAGGCTTTCCCGGTCCGACGTCCGCCCGTTGGGGTGTCTTTGGTCTTACCGGCTCAGCCCGCCATGCAGGTTCGGCATGTCGAGCGCAGAGAACCCGTAATGCCGCAGCCAGCGCAGGTCTGAATCGAAGAAGGCGCGCAGGTCGGGGATGCCGTATTTCAGCATGGCGATCCGGTCGATCCCCATGCCGAAGGCGAAGCCCTGATAGATCTCGGGGTCGATCCCGCCCGCCGCGATCACCTTCGGGTGCACCATGCCGCTCCCGAGGATTTCCAGCCAGTCGTCGCCCTCGCCCACCTTGAGCGTGCCGCCTTCCCACGAACAGCGGATATCGACCTCGGCGGAAGGTTCCGTGAACGGGAAATGCGAGGCGCGGAAGCGCAGGTCGACGTGGTCGACCTCGAAATAGGCCTTCACGAATTCTTCCAGAACCCATTTCAGGTTCGCCATGGAAATGTCGGTGTCGAGTGCGAGGCCCTCGACCTGATGGAACATGGGCGTATGCGTCTGGTCATAATCCGCGCGGTAGACGCCACCGGGGCAGATGATGCGCAGGGGTGCGCCCATCGCCTCCATCGACCGGATCTGGACGGGCGAGGTATGCGTGCGCAGCACGTTGGGCGGGCGGTCGTCGCCTGCGGCGCGCGCCATGTAGAACGTGTCCATTTCGGCCCGCGCCGGGTGGTGGCCGGGGATGTTCAGCGCATCGAAATTGTACCAGTCGCTGTCGATGCGCGGGCCTTCGGCGACGGAAAAGCCCATCTCGGCGAAGATCGCGGTGACCTCTTCGGTGACCTGGGAAATCGGGTGCAGCGTGCCCTGCCGCCGGTCGCGCCCGGGCAGCGTCACGTCGAGCCATTCGCCCCGCAACCGCTCGTCCAGCGCGGCATCGCCCAGCGCCGCCTTCTTGGCGGACAGCGCCGAGGTGATCTCGTCCTTCAGCGCATTGAGCGCGGGGCCCGCGACCTGACGCTCCTCCGGGCTCATCTGGCCCAGTTCGCGCATCTTCAGGCTGATCTCGCCCTTCTTGCCGATGGCCTGCAGGCGCAGGTCCTCGAGCGCGGCCTCGTCGTCGGCGGCGGCAATCAGGCCCAGATACTTCGCTTTCAGATCGTCCATCGGAAACCCCGGATTAAAGCCCTGCCCTGCTAGCCGCCACGCCCTGCGAATGCAAGATACCTGCACAAGGGGGTTGGACAGGCTGCCCCGCGCCCCGATAGGCTGGTGCGGAACACTCGGACGATTTGGGAGGATCACCGATGGAACGGATGGCAAAGGTTCTGACACAGGCCGTGGCACAGCAGGACGTGCCCTTCGTCGTCGCGATGACAGGCAATGCCGCGGGCATCACCTGGTCGGGCGCGGCGGGCGAGACCGCGGGGCGCGCGGCGGACGAAGACACCGCCTTCCGCATCTTCTCGATGACCAAGGCGATCGGGTCGCTCGCCGCGATGATCCTCATCGACCGCGGCAAGATGAGCATGGACACGCCGGTGGCCGATGTCCTGCCCGCATGGAACGACATGCAGGTTCTTGACGGATGGGACGGTGACACGCCCCGTCTGCGCAAACCCCGCACCGTCGCCACCGCGCGGCACCTCGCCACCCATACGAGCGGGCTGGAATACGAATTCTGGAACGCGGACATGCCGAAATACATGGAGGCGACCGGCCACCCCACCATCCTGTCGGGGTTGAAGGCCGCAATGATGTATCCGCTGATGTCCGACCCCGGCACGCAATGGGGCTATGGGCCGGGCATCGACTGGCTGGGCCAGATGGTCGAGGCCGTGGACGGCCGCCGCATCGACGCCTTCTGCCGCGAGGAAATCTTCGAACCGCTGGGCATGGCCGACACCGTCTTCGAACCCGACAGCGTGAAGGACCGCCTTTGCGATGTCCGGATCCGGGGCGAGGACGGCCAGCTCGCCCCCTTCGACCTGGCCCCGCCATCACACCCGGAAGTCTATGGCATGGGCCACGCGCTCTATTCGACGCCGCGCGACTACATGCGGTTCCTGCGCATGGTGCTGAACAAGGGTCAGCTT
>CAZNMV010000080.1:0-10564 GCA_964573835.1 uncultured Aestuariivita sp.
GTTGCCACAGCGTTCGCCGAGGCCGTTCAATGTGCCTTGGATCTGGCGCGCGCCCGCGTCGACGGCGGCGAGGCTGGCCGCGACGGCGCAGTCGGCGTCGTTATGGGTGTGGATGCCGAGTTTGTCTCCGGGGATACCGGCGGCGATGACGGCCGCCGTGATCGCGCCCACCTCGTGGGGGAGCGTGCCGCCGTTGGTGTCGCACAGCACGACCCATCGTGCGCCTGCGTCGAGCGCGGCCTGCAGGCAGGCGGTCGCATAGGCGGGGTCGGCCTTGTATCCGTCGAAGAAATGTTCGGCGTCGAAGATCGCCTCGCGCCCCTTGGCGGTGATGTGGACGATGGAGGCAGCGATGTTGTCGAGGTTCTCGTCGTTGGTGATGCCGAGGGCTTCGGCGACGTGGAAGACGTGGGTCTTGCCGACAAGGCAGACCGAGGCAGTGCCGGCGTTGAGGACAGCGGCAAGGACGTCGTCGTTCTCCGCCGACCGCCCTGCCCGCTTGGTCATGCCGAAGGCGGTCATGCGGGCGCGGGTTTCGGGGGCGGCGTCGAAGAAGGCGCTGTCGGTGGGGTTCGCGCCGGGCCAGCCGCCTTCGATGTAATCGACCCCGAGCGCGTCGAGGGCGCGGGCGATGGCGATCTTCTCCTCGGTCGAGAACTGGACGCCTTGCGTCTGCTGTCCGTCGCGGAGGGTTGTGTCGTAGAGGGTGAGGCGGTCGCGGGTCATCGGCGGGCGCCCCATGACGGGACGCCACTGCGTGTTTTGAATTTCAGTGGGTTATGGAGTTTTGTTAATGTTTCTTTCATGGTCACCCGCGCCGAGATGCGAAGGGCCGCGCCCGAGCCTGGGAGGGCGCAGGCAACATTCAGGCGGCGCGAGGCAGCGTCGCATTCGATACGCCGGTTCGGCGCGGGCGGATGACAAATGCGCCCTCCTGTCTCGCCGCAGGCGAGCCAATGTTCAATCGCGCACCTTCGGTGCGACGGGAGGGTCGGGCGCGGCCCGGCGTGCCGCCGGGCAAGACAGTTGGAACGGAGCGCCATTAGAGACCCTCCAGCTTCGATGGGTCGAAGTCGGGACCGGGGATCACCTCGACACCCGCCTTGCTCATGCGAACTTCGGCCCCTGCATCCAGCAGAGCGGACTTGAGCGCATCGACGGCGGAGAAGTCCTTGGTCTGCATGGCGGTTTCGCGGAGGGTGGACAAGCGGGATCCAAAGGCGGACAGGTCCGCCGCCGGTGCCTTGGCCCAGTCGGGGGCATCCTGGCCCATCAGCCCAAGCAGTTGCAGCGACGCGCGCAGCGCGGGCGCATCGTCCGCATGGGACAACTGGTGCAGTTCGGAAATCGCCTGCGACGTATTCAGGTCGTCGGCAAGCGCCGAAAGGACTGCCACATGAGGATAGCCCCCGTCCATGGCCTGTTCCGCCTGAGCATACCACTTCCTCAGCGTCGCCTCCGCCTCCTCCCGCTTCTTCTCCGTCCAGTCCATCGGCTTGCGGTAATGCGTGGAGAGAAAGACCAACCGGATCACCTCGCCCGGCACGCCCTGATCGAGCAGATCGCGCACGGTGAAGAAGTTGCCAAGGGACTTGGACATCTTCTTGCCCTCGACCTGCAGCATCTCGTTGTGCAGCCAGACCTGTGCGAAGCTGCCTTCGGGATGGGCGCAGCAGCTTTGGGCGATCTCGTTCTCGTGGTGGGGAAACAACAGGTCGTTGCCGCCGCCATGGATGTCGAAGCTGTCGCCCAGAAGCGCGTAACTCATGGCCGAGCATTCGATGTGCCAGCCGGGGCGGCCCCGGCCCCAGGGGCTGTCCCAGCCGGGAAGATCGGCGTCCGACGGCTTCCACAGGACGAAGTCCATCGGGTCTTCCTTGTAGGGCGCGATCTCGACGCGGGCACCCGCGATCATGTCCTCGACCGACCGGCCCGAAAGCTGCCCGTATTCCGCGTATCTCCGCACGCGGAAAAGGACGTGGCCCTCATTCTCGTAGGCGAACCCCTTCGCGATCAGGTCTTCGATCATCGCCACCATCTGGGGGATGTATTCGGTGGCGCGGGGTTCATGCGTCGGGCGCAGCGCGCCCAGGGCATCCATGTCGTCGTGATACCAGCGGATCGTCTCGTCCGACCGTTCGCGGATCAGATCCTCGAGCGTGCCTGTCGCCCCCGCCGCCTTGCGCTTTTGCGCGGTCTCGTTGATGCGGTCGTCCACATCCGTGAAGTTTCGGACGTAAGTGACTGTACCTTCTCCATAAACATGGCGCAACAGGCGGAAAAGAACGTCGAAGACCACCACAGGCCGCGCATTGCCCAGATGCGCGCGGTCATAGACCGTGGGGCCGCAGACATACATCGACACCTGGCCGGGGCGCAGGGGCTTGAGCACCTCTTTCCTGCGGGTCAGGCTGTTGGTCAGGCGGATCTCGGCCATGTCACGGGTCCCTTTCAAGGGCGTTGCGCGGGCCTGAGTATCTTTGGTCTGTCAGATTGGCAAAGAGAAACCGGCCCGGCTGTTTCAGCGGGTAATGCAGATGCAGAAGGTGCAGGTGCGGGTTCTCATGAGGGCAATCGTTAGCACGGAGCGCGAGAGTTGACAATCGCCTGCCCCCGTGACCCTGTCGCCCGGTCCGGACCCGGGGAAACGCCCATGAGATTGTCGCACCGCATCACCCATCTGACCGATGACGGATCGGGGGGCTGGGGCCTGTTCAACCGCGCGCGCGACATGATCGCGGCGGGTGTGGATGTGACGGAACTGACCATCGGCGAACATGACATCCGCACAGACCCCGCGATCCTGACGGCGATGCATCGCTCGGCCATGGGGGGGCATACGGGCTATGCCTCGGTCCCCGGGGTGGCGGCGTTGCGGCAGGCGGTGGCCGACAGGGTGCAGGCGCAAAGCGGCGTGCCCACGGGACCGGAGAACGTGTTGATCACCCCCGGCGGGCAGTCGGCGCTGTTCGCCGCCCATCACGCGGTCTGCGACGAAGGGGACACCGCGCTGTTCATCGACCCCTACTACGCGACCTATCCCGGCACGATCCGCGCGGTGGGCGCGGTGGCACAGGCCGTGCCGACACGGCCCGAGGATGCATTTCAGCCCCGCGCCGCGGACCTGGCCGCCGTGGCGGCGGGGGCGCGGTCGCTTCTGGTCAATTCACCCAACAACCCCACCGGCGTCGTCTATGACCGCGCCACGATCGAAGGCATCGCCGGGGTCTGCCGGGACCATGATCTCTGGCTCATCTCGGACGAGGTCTATGACACCCAGGTCTGGGAGGGCGCGCATCTGAGCCCCCGCGCCCTGCCCGGCATGGCGGAACGGACGCTGGTCATCGGGTCGATGTCGAAAAGCCATGCCATGACGGGGTCGCGCTGCGGCTGGGTCGTGGGCCCGGAAGAGGTGGTCGGGCACATGATCAACCTTGCCACCCACACGACCTATGGCGTGCCGGGCTTCGTGCAGGATGCGGCGTTGTTCGCTTTGGCGCAGGGCGACGCGCTGGAGGCGCGGGTTGCCGCGCCGTTCCGGCGGCGGCGGGAGATCGCGCAGAAGGTTCTCGCCGCGCAGAACATCGTGGGTGCCGTGCCCGGCGGGGGCGCGATGTATCTGATGCTGGATATCCGCGCCACAGGCCTGTCGGGCGAGGATTTCGCCGGGCAACTGCTTGACCGGCACCGGATCGCGGTCATGCCAGGGGAAAGCTTCGGCGCGGCGGCGGCGGGGCACCTGCGCGTCGCAATGACGGTCGAGGATGCGCGGTTCGAGGCGGCGCTGCAGAGCTTGTGCGATTTCGCCGCGGGGCTGGCCCGGGCGGCCTGAACGATCCGCGCCGGTCGATGTGTCATTCGCGACATCGGGCCGCAAACAGGACAGAACCTGCCGTGCCGGATGCCTAGCCTAGGGCAAAAGTCGTTCCGGAAACAGCCAGCTTGCAAAGCCAGTTCTGCACGATCGTCCTTGTGGTGCGCACCATCGGTGCGGAGCGCGGCCGCGCCGCGCGCGGAGGACCCCTGCCCGTCTGATCCCTTGCTTTGACCCATTCAGACAGGACCAGACGGACATGAACGAACAGAGTGTCACCCTGACTTCCGGCCGCACGGGCGGCCGGGCCAGCCGCCGGGCCGCGCGCAGCGCGCCCCTTGCCGATCACCTGCGCCCGGTGCGTCCGGGGCTGAGCGGCGGAACCCTGAAACCTCTGACCGATGAAGGCGTGCGGCGCATTCATTCGGCGGCGCTCGACGTGCTTGAACGTGTCGGGCTGGCCGATGCCCCGCCGAGCGGGATCGCGTATCTGACCGGCGCGGGCGCGATCCTGGGCGAAGACGGACGCATCCGCTTTCCCCGCGCGCTGGTCGAGGACACGATCGCGATGGCGAACCGGCAGATCACGCTGTTCGGCCGCGATCCGCGCCATGACATGGAGCTGTCGGGGACGCGGGTGCATTACGGCACGGCGGGCGCGGCGGTGCACATGGTGGACGTGCTGGACGAGACCTACCGCGAATCGACGGTGCAGGACCTGTTCGATGCCGCGCGCATCGCGGACCGGCTGGACAACATCCATTTCGTGCAGCGGCCCATGGTTTGCCGCGACATCGTCGACAACCGCGATATGGACCTCAACACGCTTTACGCCTGCTGCACCGGCACGACCAAGCATGTCGGCACCTCTTTCACCGAGCCGTCGCATGTGGCCCCGGCCTTCGAGATGCTGCACCTGATGGCGGGTGGAGAAGACAAGTGGCGCGAACGGCCTTTCGTGAGCAATTCCAACTGCTTCGTCGTGCCGCCGATGAAATTCGCCACCGAGAGCTGCCAGGTGATGGAGGAATGCATCAAGGGCGGCATGCCGATCCTGCTGCTGTCGGCGGGCATGGCGGGGGCGACGGCGCCGTCGACCGTCGCAGGCGCGATCGTGCAGGCGGTGTCAGAGTGCCTTGCGGGGCTGGTCTATGTCAACGCGGTCTGCCCGGGACATCCGGCGATCTTCGGCACATGGCCCTTCGGGCTGGATCTGCGCACCGGCGCGATGTCGATCGGGTCGGGCGAACAGGCACTGCTGACGGCGGGCTGCGCGCAGATGCACCAGTTCTACGGCGTGCCGGGTGGCGCTGCGGCGGGGGCGAGCGATTCAAAGCTGCCCGACATGCAGGCGGGCTGGGAACAGATGTGTTCCAACGTCATGGCCGGGCTGTCGGGGCTGAACATGGTCTATGAGGCGGCGGGGATGCATGCGTCGCTTCTGGGCTTCTGCCATGAAAGCCTGATCCTGGGCGACGACCTGATCGGCCAGGCGCTGCGCTGCGTGCGCGGGATCGAGGTGGATGACGAGACGCTGTCGGTCGAGGAGATCGCGCGGGTGTGCCTGGGCGGGCCGAACCATTACCTTGGCACCGACCAGACGCTGGGACGGATGCAGCGCGACCATGTCTATCCGACCTGCGGCGACCGCACCTCGCCCAAGGAATGGGTCGAGAAGGGCAAGCCGAACCTCATCGCACGCGCCATCGCCAGGAAAGAGGCGATCCTGGCGGAACCTTCGGCGGCGCGGCTCGACCCCGCGACCGATGCGGCGATCCGGGCGCGGTTCAACATTCACCTCAAGGCATAAGCCCTTGACGCACAAGGCGCGCGGGGCACCTGCGCGCCACGAAAAAAGGGGGGCGTGAAGCCCCCCTTGAGTTTCGCCGCTCAGGCTCGATTTGCTACCGCCCGAAGTTTTTTGCCTGTGGCCTGAGCGTCGTCAGGGGCGAGCGCACCCGCCCCGTGGAAAGGTGGGCAAGAACCGGTCGGCCGTCCCCACCCTGTCTTCGGCGGGGTCGCGGCCCTTGCAGGCCGGCGACCCCTGCGCACCCCCCCAGGGGATGCGGTTCCGTCAGCTACACCCGCTTGTCGCGCCGCAGGTGTTGCACTTCATGCAGGTGCCGTTGCGCACCAGCGTATAGTTGCCGCATTCGCCGCAGGCCTCGCCCTCATAGCCCTGCATCTTCGCCTTGGTGCGGGCGTCGAGGCCGGTCTCGACGGACAGCGCGGCATAGGAGACCTGCGTCTCGCTGAAGCCGGTGGCGGCGGTGGCGGTTTCGGGCACCAGCGTCTGCAGCGCGCCGACCGGATCGGCAGACGCCTTCAGCGCGGTGGCCCCCAGGGTCTGTCCGCCCTGCAGAACCACCAGTTCCTGCGGCAGGCGCTTGCGCAGATAGCCGGTCGAGCTGATCTGCTTGAGCACTTCCAGCGACTTGGACGCGGCGTTTTCGCTGAGTTCAGAGACGTTTGCGACACCTTCTTCAACCCCGCGGCCGATATCATCGAAGCTCGCGCCTTCGGGCTTCACATGGGCGAGGTCCGTCCGGTCAAGGTAGGACACGGCCAATTCGCGGAACACGTAGTCGAGGATCGAGGTCGCGTTCTTGATCGAGTCGTTGCCCTGCACCATGCCGGCCGGTTCGAACTTGGTGAAGGTGAAGGCGTCGACGAACTCTTCCAGCGGCACGCCGTATTGCAGGCCGACAGACACCGCGATGGCAAAGTTGTTCATCATCGCCCGGAAGCCGGCACCTTCCTTGTGCATGTCGATGAAGATCTCGCCCAGCGTGCCGTCCTCATATTCGCCGGTGCGCAGATAGACCTTGTGACCGCCCACGATCGCCTTCTGGGTATAGCCCTTGCGGCGGTGGGGCATCTTTTCGCGGTGCGACTTGACGATCTCCTTGACGATCACCTTCTCGATGATCTTCTCGGCCAGCACCTGCGCCTTCTGGGTGGGCGTGCCGGTTTCGAGGATTTCGGCGGCTTCCTCATCATCCTCGACCAGCGCCGCCGCGAGCGGCTGCGACAGCTTCGAGCCATCGCGGTAGAGCGCGTTGGCCTTGATGCCGAGCGACCAGGACAGCTCGTACGCCTTCTGGCAGTCTTCGATCGTGGCGTCGTTGGGCATGTTGATCGTCTTCGAGATCGCACCCGAGATGAAGCTTTGCGCCGCCGCCATCATGTGGATGTGGCTGCCCACCGACAGGAAGCGCTTGCCCTTCTTGCCGCAGGGATTGGCGCAGTCGAAGATGTGGTAGTGCTGCTGCTTCAGGTGCGGCGCACCTTCAAGCGTCATCGTTCCGCAGACATGGTCGTTGGCGGCGTCGATCTCTTTCTTGCTGTAACCAAGGTGGCGCAGCAGGTCGAACGTGGGATCGTTCAGCTTTTCCGCCGGAATTCCAAGGACTTCGCGGCAGAAGCTTTCGCCCAGCGTCCACTGGTTGAAGACGAAGCGGATATCGAAGGCGCTGTCGAGCGCCGCTTCGACCTTGGCGATTTCCGCCGCGCCGAACCCGTGACCGGCAAGCGACGTGGGGTTGACCGCCGGGCAGTTGCCAAGCGACCCGTGGCCCACGGCATAGGCGATGATCTCTTCGATCTGGGCCGAGCCGTAGCCGAGCTTTTCAAGCGCGGCGGGCACCGAGCGGTTGATGATCTTGAAGTAACCGCCGCCGGCAAGCTTCTTGAACTTCACCAGCGCGAAGTCGGGCTCGATCCCGGTGGTGTCGCAGTCCATCACCAGACCGATGGTGCCGGTGGGGGCGATCACGGTGGCTTGCGCATTGCGGTAGCCGTGGCGTTCGCCAAGCTTCAGCGCCTCGTCCCAGGCGGACATGGCGATGTCGACCAGACGGGGATCGGGGCAGTTGGCATGGTCAAGCGGCACGGGCTTGACGTTGACATCCTCATAGCCGCTGGTCGCACCATAGGCGGCGTTGCGGTGGTTGCGGATGACGCGCAGCATTTGGCCCGCATTGCGCTTGTAGCCCGAGAAGGCACCCAGTTCGCCCGCCATTTCCGCCGAAGTGGCATAGGAGACGCCGGTCATGATCGCCGTCAGCGCGCCGCAGAGCGCGCGGCCTTCGACGCTGTCATAGCCGAAGCCCATGTTCATCAGCAGACCGCCGATATTGGCGTAGCCAAGGCCGAGCGTGCGGAAGTCATAGGACAGCTGCGCGATTTCCTTCGACGGGAACTGCGCCATCGTGACCGAGATTTCCAGCGTCACGGTCCAGAGCCGGGTGGCGTGCATGTAGTCTTCGACCTGGAATTCACCGTCCTTGAGGAAGGTCAGCAGGTTCATGGACGCGAGGTTGCAGGCCGTGTCGTCGAGGAACATGTATTCCGAGCAGGGGTTCGATCCGCGGATCGGGCCGTCTTCGGGGCAGGTGTGCCAGGCGTTGACCGTGTCGTGATACTGGATGCCCGGATCGGCGCAGGCCCAGGCGGCATGGCCGACCTTTTCCCACAGATCGCGCGCCTTCACCGTCTTGGTGGGCGTGCCGTTGACGCGGCTGATGAGGTCCCAGTCGGCATCATCCTCGACCGCCTTGAGGAAGGCGTCGGTCACCCGGATCGAGTTGTTGGAGTTCTGGCCCGAGACCGAGCTGTAGGCCTCGGAGTCCCAATCGGTGTTGTAGGTCGGGAATTCGATCGAGGCATAGCCCTGCCGTGCGTAGTCGAGCACGCGCTTGATATAGGTTTCCGGGATCGAGACCTTCTTGGCCTCGCGCACCGCGGATTTCAGGGCGTCGTTCTTGGCCGGATCGACCGCGTCTTCCAGCGCGCCGTCCCACGACTTGATCGCGGCGAAGATGGCGTTGAGCTTCTTCTCGTGCATCTTCGAGCCGGCGACGATCGAGGCCACCTTCTGCTCTTCCACGACCTTCCAGTCGATGAAGGCTTCGATATCGGGGTGGTCGGCGTCGACGATCACCATCTTGGCGGCGCGGCGGGTGGTGCCGCCAGACTTGATGGCGCCCGCGGCGCGGTCGCCGATCTTCAGAAAGCCCATGAGGCCCGACGACTTGCCGCCGCCCGAGAGCTTTTCGCCTTCGCCGCGCAGGAGCGAGAAGTTGGTGCCGGTGCCCGAGCCATACTTGAACAGGCGCGCTTCGCGCACCCAGAGGTCCATGATGCCGCCTTCGTTCACCAGATCGTCCTGTACGCCCTGAATGAAGCAGGCATGCGGCTGGGGATGTTCATAGGCCGACTTGGACTTGGTCAGCTTGCCGGTCTTGTAGTCGACGTAGTAATGGCCCTGGCTCGGGCCGTCGATGCCGTAAGCCCAGTGCAGGCCGGTGTTGAACCACTGCGGGCTGTTCGGCGCGGCGCGCTGGGTGGCCAGCATGTGGCGCATTTCGTCGAAATAGGCGCGGGCATCTTCTTCGGTCGTGAAGTAGCCGCCCTTCCAGCCCCAATAGGCCCAGGCGCCGGCAAGGCGGTCGAAGACCTGCTTGGCCGAGGTTTCGCCGCCGAAGCCGTCATTGTCGTCGGCCGGCACGGAGCGCCAGAGGAACTCGGGCACGTCCTTTTCGCGCACGCGCTTCAGGCTGTTGGGCACGCCGGCTTTGCGGAAATACTTCTGCGCGATCACATCGCTGGCCACTTGGCTCCAGCGGACCGGGATCTCGATATTCTCGAGCCGGAAGACGATCGAGCCGTCAGGGTTGCGAATCTCGGACGTGGCCGAGACGAAATCGACACCTGCGTAGGCGTCCTGTCCTTCGGCGGTGAATTTTCTTTCGATCTTCATGGTCGCTGCCTCGTTCCCAGCCAATACTTTTGTGTGCCTCCGCGCGCCCCCGCGCGGGGACCGACGGCGCGGTTCAAAGACATAGGTACGTGCCCGCGATGGTCGCGGGGGTGTTCCGATCCGATTGTCGAGAACCGTTCCCTGTCCCTGCCCCGGCAAGCCGCCTCTGGTCTATTTTCCACCAGATGTTGTGGCTACGTCGTCGGCCCACACAAACTGACGTAGGTTGGGGTCTGTCGTCAACGCCATTTTTACATTCATCCACGATTATTTCGGGTTGACGTTCGGGCGGATCGGCACGGCAGATTCGCGGACATGCGACGCCGCGGCGCGGCCGGTTCGGAAAATCGGTTTTTCCCTTGGGTGTTAACGGCGCCGATTGACACGCCGCTTCAGGTCGCGGGTTGCGCTTGCGGCGGTTCGTCCCACATGGCTATGTCGGACCGCGCCCGCGCCGCGGCGGAGATTTCGATGCGATTGCCCGTTCTTCTGGCCCCCTTCGCCCTGATCGCCTGCGCGGCGCCCGCGCCAGAGCCGCCCAGCGGCAACGCGCGATTCCCCGGATATCCGCAGGCGCTGTTCGATGCCTTCCGCGAGTCGTGCACCGGGCCTGCGCGCACCTTCGTCGTCACCGACCGCAACAGCGTGGAATGCCGCGAACTGATGCCGCCGGACGTGACCGCATCGGTCCTTCTGGCGTTTGACGGAACGCTCGAGGATCTGCCGCGGCTCGTCGTGCGGTTCCGCGCCGAGCCGCAGGCGGCCAGCTATCTGGTGTTGAACGAGGTTTTCGTGAATGTGCCCCAGCGGCAGGGCGAAGCGGTGCGGATCCTGTTCACCGACCTGCGGCTGCGCCGCGACGTCGCCGCACTTTACGCCCGCGCGGGCGGCGTGCCCGAATGAGGGCGTGGTCGGGGCGGCAGGATTCGAACCTACGACCCCCTGTACCCAAAACAGGTGCGCTACCAGACTGCGCCACGCCCCGGACC
>CAZNMV010000081.1:0-10528 GCA_964573835.1 uncultured Aestuariivita sp.
ATCGTCACCGCCGCGGTCGAAGATCGCTGATCCGGATGGGCGCGCTTTCTAAGGTTGGGCCGGAGTGTCCCTTGTGGACACGGACCGATCCGGCCGGGTGCTGCGGCCGATGATGCGATGGATCTCCGGGTGTTCGTTCAATCTTTGACGTTGCCGGACCTCCGCACGGAAAGCGGAGGGGCTGACCCCGAACTGGATCTTGAACGTGCGGGCAAAGGCGGCTGGGGCCGAAAATCCGCAGGCTGTCGCGATCTCCTTGATCGACAGGTCTTCGTAGAACAGGAAGTTGCGGGCGGCCTGAAGCCGGATGCGCTGGTAAAGCCGCATGGGCGAAATCCCGAAGGCCGTGTCGCTGGCCCGGGCAAGGGTGCGCTTGGGGGTGTCGAGCGCCTGCGCCAGCTCGTCAAGCGATAGCGGGAAGTCGAGGTTTTGTTCCATCGTCTTGGTCAGGCGCGACACCAGGCTGCCCGCCTGGCTGTCGACCGGTTGGTCGAACCGCTGTCGCGTGTCGGACGGACGGCGAGAATGCACCATTGCATTGGCCACTTCGCTGGCCATCGCCTCGCCCGCAAAGCGCGCGATGAGATCGAGCATCAGATCGAGGGTTGCGACGCCGCCTGCGCAATGCACCCGTTTGTCTCCGCTCATGTATATGCCATTGAGAGGCTTGGCCTCGGGGAACCACTCCCTGAAGGTCGTCACCGCTTCCCAGTGCAAAACAACCTCTGGCGCGGCCTCCGTCGCCACGAGCCCGGCCTGCGCAAGCGCGTAGGCGCCGGTATCCACCCCGCCGACGATTGCCCCGAAGCGCGCCACTGTCCGAAGGTATCCGAGCAGACGGCGCGACAAGTTCTGCGTCGGCAGGTTGCCCTGGAACAGCAGGCAGACATCCACAGGCCTTGAGGGAGCCAGATCGCCGTCGGCGGCAAACCACATTCCGTTCGACGCATGCACCTCGGCCCCGTCTTCGGACAGGACCTGCCATTCGAACAGGTCGCGCCCCGAATTCTGGTTGGCGATCCGCAGCGAGTCGGTGGCGAGGATCAGTGCCGTTAGAGGAAACTCCGGCTGTAGGACGAACGCAAAGCGGGCTTTTGAATCGGGCATGAAATTCTCCTGTCCCAAAAAACTAGGGTAGTGCGGCAAGAATTGATAAATTACTGGCAATAATTATCAACGCAATCCTGTATTTCCGTCCTTACTGTTTTCACAGCACCCGGCCCGGACTGCCCTGGCCGATGCAGTTAGACCCTTGAATTTCATGGCTGATGGCCCCTGTCAGCGGTGCGTTTTCGTACCGTGAGGAGCTGTGCGTCATCTAAACTGGAGCTGCCGAAAGTGGACGATAAGAAGAAGAAACTCCAAGGCTGCTATGTCACCATCCCGACGCCATTCGACGATACGCCTGAGATGGGCGTTAACGAGGCAGCTCTGCGCAAATACGTCCGGTTCCTGATCGATTCGGGGCTGACTGCCGACTACGCGACATTGCTAGCCGGCGGGGCTGCTGGCGACTTTTCCACCATGACTTTCGAAGAGCGGCTCTTCGTGGCCGAAGTGGTGGTCGATGAAGCGGCGGGCGTAGTGCCGATCGCCATGGGCGCCCAAACCACCAGCACGCTGGAACTGATCCGCCTTGCCAAGGCCGCAAGTCAGCTCGGCGCCGATTTCGTTCAGGTTTCGTGCCCGTTCTACTTCGCCCATACCGAAGCGGACTTCGAGGACTATGTCCGTGCGGCCGCCGCCGCCGCTCCCGATGTAGGGATCATCCTCTACAACACCTTCTGGACCAGCAAGAACCTGAGCTTCGCGATGATCGAGCGGCTGGCGGAGATCCCGAACATCGTCGGTCTGAAATGGGCCGCCCCGCGCACCGATGCGATGGAGTTCGAGGATGTCTGTTCCCATTTCTCGGGCCGCTTCACGATCATCGACAACAACCTGCTGTTCGGGATGAGCGCGATGCCCAGCCTCGGCGCGACAGCCTTCGAGGTGCATCACTGCAACTTCTGGCCCGAATGGGGGATCAAGCTGATCGACGAGGTGCGGACAGGGAACTACCCCGAGATTGCCCGGATGCTGGTAGAGGAGGGCATGCCCTTCTACAAGCTTTGGGTCGAGATCGAACAGACCTATACCAGCGGTGACGGTTATCTCGACAAGCTGTGCATGGAGCTCATCGGACTGCCCTCCAGCCGGTGCCGCCCGCCCACCCGCGACATTCGCCAGACTCACAAAGAACAAACCCACGCCATGATGAGTAAAATAGGCGTGCCAAGGCTGATCGGCCTTTCCTGAGGCGACGTGCAGACCACCACGAACACCATCAAGAACAGAACGAAAGGGAGTATGAAGATGATGAAGACAATCGCGAAAATCACGGGACTGGCCCTCAGCGCCAGCCTGTTGATGACGAGTGTTGCCGCCGCGCAGGACGACGTCCGGCTGCGCTTGAACTGGATGTATTACGGCTCACACGCCGGGTTCGCGCATGGGTATGTGGCTGGCATCTATGATGATTACGGGATCGATCTCGACATCCGCTCGGGCAACGGCTCCAGCTCGGCACACCGGCTGGTGGCCAACGGCGACAGCGATTTCGCCTACGGCTCCTGCGGGGCGCTGATCACGCTGGCCAGCCAGGGGGCTAACATCGTGTCGGTCGCCGTGATCGATGCGACGGGATCGGAGGCGGTGATCGTGCGCCCTGACGCCGGGATCGAGTCGATCGAGGACCTGCGCGGCCATGTCATTCTGACCACGGCCAATGCGGGCGTAAATACCTTCTTCCCGATCGTGCTGTCCAATGCCGGTCTGACCGAGGATGATGTGACCCTGACCAACGTGCCTGACGGCGCCCTCGTGTCGAGCTACCTGCAAGGATCGGGCGGCGCGGTCGCCATGCTGGGCGGTCTCGACGACAAACCGGCCGAGATCCGCGCCAATGGTGGCGATGACCCGGTCCTGTTCCCCTATTCCGACTACGGGGTGGACCAGGTTGGCTACTGCATCTCGACGCGGCGTGACCTTGTCGAAAGCAACCCCGATCTTGTCGACCGCTTTGTCGATGCCACGATCGAAGCTTATACCCAGACCGAGGCTGACCCCGACACGGCGGTTGCTGCCATTGCCGACATTGTCGGTGGCACCATGGCCGAGGAACAGGGCATGATGCAGGCGCGCTCGGTTCTCGATGTGACGCTTGGTATTCTGTATTCCGGTGCGAACACCGAACGTCAGCTTGGCCTGAACGTCCCGTCCGACTGGGAAAGCATGGTCAGCCTGATGCAGGAATACAATGACCTCAATCCCGAGGCGGAAGCGGCGAGCTTCTACACCAACCAGTTCATCGACTGACAAGCTAAACTGGCCGGGGGCCGCAGCTGGCCCCCGGTATTCGAAGGAAGAGTTCATGAGCAACCAGATCAAATTCTCGGGCGTGAAGAAGGTCTTTGGACGCGGCCCTGATGCCGTTCATGCCTTCGGTCCGGTCGATATGGTGGTAGAGGAAGGGGAATTCGTCTCGCTGCTTGGACCGTCGGGTTGCGGAAAGTCCACCCTGATGCTCATGACCGCGGGGCTGTTGGACGCGACCGAAGGTTCGGTCAGCATCGGTGGGACACCGGTGAAAGGCCCGCAGACCGATATCGGTATCATGTTCCAGGATAATACGCTGGTTCCCTGGCGCACCGTGCGCGGGAACATCGAGCTGCAACTGGAAATGCGCGGCATCTCCGTAGCCTCGAAACGGGCCGAGATCGACGCGATCCTGGCCTCTGTTCACCTGGAGGATTTCGCGGACCGCCATCCCTATGAGCTTTCAGGCGGGATGCAGCAGCGCGCGGCCTTCTGTCAGGCGATGATCCATGCGCCCAAGACGATGCTTCTGGATGAACCGCTCGGCAAGCTCGACGCGATGACGCGCGAACGCATCCGTAGCGATCTGCAATCGCTGTGGATGGAGCAGCGACCCACGGTCCTGTTCGTCACCCATTCCATCGAGGAAGCGATCCAACTCTCCAGCAAGGTTGCGGTGATCACGCCGCGTCCGGGCCGGATCGAGCGCGTGATCGACATCGACCTGCCTTATCCACGCGACTACGAGGTGAAACGCTCGCCCGAGTTTTCCGCATATGTCCATGAAACCCAGGAGATCTTCAGAGGCTATGGCGTCATTTGACAAAAAACCAACCTTCGCGGGCCTGAAGCTGCGGTTGTTGAATTCGTGGATGTTTGTCGCCTTCTTCATCGGGTTCTTCCTGTTCTGGGAATACTCGGTGCTGTGGTTCGACATCCCGCTCTACATCCTCACCCCGCCGTCGCTGATCATCGAAAACGGTGCGGCTGATCTGCCCCGGCTTCTGGACTACACGCTGGTCACGGGGACCGAAGTCATTATCGGCTATGTCCTGGCGGTTGTCCTTGCGCTGCCCCTTGGCCTGGCCATCGCGTTTTCCACGATCCTCAAGCGCACGATCTACCCGTTCATCGTCTGCATCGAGATGGTGCCGAAGATCGCCTTTGCGCCGCTCTTCATCTCGTGGCTCGGCTTCGGGCTGCTGCCCAAGGTAATCATCGTTTTCCTCGTGTGCTTCTTTCCCATCGTGCTGAACGCGATCCTTGCCTTCAATTCTCTGTCCGAGGAGTTGACGCTGTTTTCGCGCTCAACCGGGGCAGGCATCTGGCGCACCTTCTTCAAGGTCAGGCTGCCCGCCGCGCTGCCCCAGTGTTTCGTCGGGTTCAAATATGCTGCGATCAACGCAACCGTGGGCGCGGCGATTGCCGAGTTCATCGGATCTGACGAGGGGCTTGGCTTCTACATCCAGATCGTGACCGGCAACATGCGGCCCGATCTGGCCTTCGCCGGGATCTTCTTCCTGACGCTTCTGGGGTTGTGCCTGTTCGGGATCGTGACGCTGGCCGAACGGCTGCTCATCCCCTGGCACATCTCGGTTCGCCGCAACTGACGCATCTGTAACGGAGCTTTCCCATGTCACTGACGAAAGATCAGGCCCATAGCCGCGCATCCGGACTGGCCATCGAGAGCCGCGCCTTCATCAATGGGTCTTTTACGGCGTCGTCGGACGGCATCACGTTCGACAGCGTCAACCCCGCCACTGGCGAGACCCTCTGCGCCGTGGCCCATTGCACGGCCGTGGATGTGGACAGGGCCGTTGCCACTGCCCGCGCACGGTTCAATGACGGGGTCTGGTCCCGCGCCGCGCCGGAAGATCGCAAGGCGGTCATGCTGAAGCTTTCGGCGCTGATCCGCGAGAACGCCGCGGACCTTGCGGTTCTTGAAAGCCTCGATAGCGGCAAGACCATCACCGATTGCCTGCACGAGATCGGTACCGAGGTTGCCAATTTCTTCCAATGGTATGGCGAACTGGCGGACAAGAGTTTCGGCAAGGTGGCTCCCACGGGTGAGGACGCGCTCGCGCTCATTGTCAAGGAACCCGCAGGTGTCGTCGGGCTGGTGCTGCCCTGGAACTTCCCGTTGCTGATGGCGGCGTGGAAACTGGCCCCGGCGCTGGCGGCGGGCTGTTCCTGCCTTGTGAAACCGGCGGAACAGACGCCGCTCAGCATCCTGCGGCTGGCCGCTTTGGCGCAAGAGGCCGGGGTGCCTGACGGGGTTCTGAACGTTCTGCCCGGCATGGGGGAAACGACGGGGCAGGCCATCGGGCGGCACGGTGATATCGACATCGTCTCCTTCACCGGTTCAACCGAGGTGGGCGGCTATTTTCTGCGCTATGCGGGGGAAAGCAACCTCAAGGTCATCGGGCTTGAGATGGGTGGCAAAAGCCCCTTCATTGTGCTGGATGATGCCGACCTGACCGACGATCTGATCGAGCACGCGGTCAACTCCGCCTTCTGGAACGGCGGGCAAAACTGCTCGGCCAACATGCGTCAGATCGTCGATGCCCGCGTGGCCGAGGCTTATCTGGACAAGGTCACTGCGCGCGCCGCCGCCTACAAGGTGGGCG
Source organism: uncultured Aestuariivita sp. (assembly GCA_964573835.1). Lineage (GTDB taxonomy): Bacteria > Pseudomonadota > Alphaproteobacteria > Rhodobacterales > Rhodobacteraceae > JAGYKE01. The sequence goes on from CAZNMV010000081.1 coordinate 5,985, forward strand.
ACCCGTTGGACCCCGACACCGATATCGGAGCGATGGTGACAGCTGAACATATGGCCCGGGTGACTGGCTACATCGACAAGGGCCTGTCCGAGGGCGCGCGCATGACTACGGGCGGCGCGCGCAAGGGCGCGGGATTCTTCGTGGAGCCCACCGTCTTCGCCGGGCTTACCCCGGACATGACCATCGCGCGGGAGGAGATTTTCGGCCCGGTTCTGGGCGTGTTGGCCGTGGCGAACATGGACGCGGCGCTGCAACTGGCCGCCGACAGCGACTATGGCCTGCACGCCACCGTCTTCACCCGTGACATCGACCGCGCGCTGCACATGGCGCGGCGTCTGCCCTGCGGTACGGTTTCGGTGAACGGCTTTTCCGAGGGCGATATCAAGACGCCCTTCGGGGGCTACAAACGGTCCGGTTCGCTGGCGCGGGACAATGGCGTCGAGGCGATGGAACAATACCTCCAAACCAAGACCATCTGGATCTGCCAGGGGGCACCTTCATGATGCGCATCGCGCTGTGTCTCGATCTGAACGGCGACCAGATTGCGCGGCTGCGGTCCGGCATCGGTGACGCCGAGCTTGAAGAAACCGGAGACCTTGACGGGTGCGAGATCGCCTTGGGCAACCCGCCGCCCGAGGCCTTGGCCGAAGCGGAGGCGCTTAAATGGGTGCAGTTGGAGTCCGTGGGCTTTGGGGAATACGCTGATCTCGACTGGCCCACGCTCGGCCCGCGGCTGACCCTGACCAATCTGGCTGGCTTTTTCGCCGATCCGGTCGCGGAAACCGCGCTTGCGGGGCTTCTGTCGTTCGCGCGCGGCATCGACCGGCTGGCCCGGCTGCAATCGAGCAGGACATGGGAGGGCGACCCGATCCGCACGCGGCTGCGCCTGCTGAAAGGCGCGCGGGTGGTGATGCTGGGGTATGGCGCGATCAATCGGCGGCTGGCAGAGCTGCTTGTGCCCTTCGGCTGCGAGGTGACGGCGCTGGACAGTTCCGCCACGCCTGCCGATCTCGACGCCTTGTTGCCGACAGCGGAGATTCTGGTGGCGACGGTCCCGGACACGCCCGCCACGCGCGGGCTGTTGTCGGCGGAACGTCTTGACTTGCTGCCGCGCCATGCAGTCCTTGCCAACCTCGGGCGCGGCTCGCTGATTGACGAGGCCGCGCTGGCCGACGCATTGGCCAATGGCCGCCTTGCCGGGGCCGTGCTGGACGTGACCCGGGACGAACCCCTGCCGCCCGATCACCGGTTCTGGACCTGCCCCAATATCCTTCTGACCCAGCACAGCGGCGGCGGCACTGCCGACGAACTGGACCGCAAGATCGACACCTTCTTGGCCAATCTCGCCCGCTACCGGGCGGGTCAGTCCTTGCAGGGCGTCGTCGACATGACCCGAGGTTACTGATGCCGAATATCACCAATATCCGCTGCGTTCTTCTCAGCTCTTCCTATGCTGATGCGGACGATCCCGAGATCAAGGAATGCTTTCCCAACGGTCCCAAGCGCACCATTGGCATGGTCGAGGTCACGCTGGACAATGGCGTGACCGGTTTGGGCGAAGGCTATCTCGCCGTCTTCGCGCCCAGGGTCTTTGAATCCATCGTCGATCTGTGCCGCCCGCAGGTCATGGGCAAAGACGGGTTTGATATCGCGGGCCGGGTGCGCGACTTGCGGTCCTTGTGTGATTATTGGTCCCTGCAAGGGGCCGCGCGCCACGTGATTGCCGCCTTCGAGATCGCACTTCAGGACGCTAAGGGCAAAAGCCTCGGGGTTCCTGTCTACGACCTGCTTGGCGGGCCAAAGGCGGACGCGATCCCGATCTATGGCTCGGGCGGGTGTTGCGACGCGAAACATCAGTTCCTGCGCGAATTCGACCTGCTCCAAAGTCTTGGCATCACCCGCTACAAGATGCGCGCGATCAAGACTGATATCCTGCGCACGGCCTGGGTGCTGGAAGAGGCGGGCAGGCGCGGCATCCAGGTGGGGGTGGATATGTGCCAAAATCTCGCCGATCCTCCGCAGGAGGTGGAGGACGTAGTAGCCTATGTCGAAGCGGTCCACGCGCTGACCGATCAGCGGATGATCTTCGTGGAAGAGGCGATCGGCCCCGACGCACCCGAGGGCTTCAAGGCCCTGCGCGGGCGGATCGACGTGCCCGTTTGCGGCGGTGAGATCATCACCACGCCGAAGGAAATGATCGAACGGATCAACAACGACGTCTACGATTTCGTGCAGCCCGATGCCTCGGTCATGGGCGGGATCTCGGCGGTGATGGATGTGTTCGAGGCGGCCAGGGCAAAAGGCACCGATGTCGTTGTCCATGCCTGGGGCGGGGCGGCGGCGATCATGGCGAGCTATCACGCAGCCTTCGCGGCGGGCGGCAAGCTGGTCGAATACCCGATGCTCGATTTCCCGCTCGGGACCGAGATGATCGGGGATCAGGGCCGGATTGTGGAGGGGCAGCTTCTGCGTCCTACGGCGCCGGGTCTGGGTCTGACGCTGACGCCCGAGATGGAAGCGCGCTATACATTTGATGAAACCGCCGTTTATTCCTGTGCGCTAATCGACTTCGGCCCGCCGCCCGACAGCTACTGGGCGCGCGAGACAGAAGGGCAGGGCGCATGATCGGCAAGCATTACATCGCCGGGCAATGGACCGGCAGCGACAAGAGCTTTCTGTCCGCCCCGGTGCGTGGTCCGGCGCAGGAGTTCAGTTTCGGCACGCCCGATCTGGTCGAGGCCGCGTGTTCAGCAGCCGAAGCCGCATTCGACGCCTATGCGCGCACCAGCGCCAACGCGCGCGCCGAATTTCTCAACGCCATCGCCGATGAGATCGAGGTCCGCGCCGAAGAAATCACCGAAACCGGCAGCCGCGAAACCGGCCTGCCAGAAGCGCGCCTGCAAGGCGAACGTGGCCGCACCACCGGCCAGCTACGGTTGTTCGCAGACCATATCCTGAAAGGCGACTATCTCGACCGCCGTCACGATCCGGCACTGCCTGACCGCCAGCTGATTCCCCGACCAGACCTGTGGATGATCCAGCGCCCGATCGGCCCCGTGGCCGTCTTTGGCGCATCAAATTTCCCGCTGGCCTTTTCCGTTGCTGGTGGCGACACCGCCAGCGCGCTGGCGGCGGGCTGCCCCGTTGTCGTAAAGGGTCACAGCGCCCATCCCGGCACCAGCGAGATCGTGGCCCGCGCCATCGAAGCAGCCACGCTGGCCTGTGACATGCCATCGGGCGTCTTTTCCCTGATCCAGGGCGGGCGGCGTGATGTCGGCATGGCGCTGGTTACCCATCCGCTGATCCGCGCGGTCGGCTTCACCGGATCGCTGGCCGGGGGCAGGGCGCTCTTCGATCTTTGTGCTGCAAGGCCGGATCCCATCCCGTTCTTCGGCGAGCTTGGATCCGTGAACCCCATGTTCGTCCTGCCAGCCGCCTTGTTGGCGCGAGGTGCCGAAATCGCGCAAGGCTGGGCCGCGTCCCTGACCATGGGGGCAGGGCAGTTCTGCACCAATCCCGGCATCGTGATCCTGCCTGCCGGACCCGATGCCGAGGCTTTTGCAAATACGGCAGCCATGGCGCTATCACAAACGCCACCGCAGATGATGCTGACGGATGGCATTGCGCAAGCCTACCGCGACGGCTGCGACCGGATGGGGCAGGGGGACGATGTGCAGGGGCTTCTGGTATCCTCCCGCCAGAACCGTGAGGCCGCCCCTTGCCTCTACCGCACGACGGGCGTGGCGTTTCTTGCCAATCCCAACCTTCATCACGAGGTTTTCGGGCCGCTCGGGCTGATTGTGGAGGTGGATCACCTGTCTCAGATGGCCAGTATCGCGGCGCAGTTGGAGGGGCAGCTGACCTGCACGCTGCAAATGGATGACGCCGATACGCGGGTCGCCCTCGGCTTGCTACCCATTCTGGAACGCAAGGCAGGCCGGATCCTTGCCAATGGCTTTCCGACCGGTGTCGAAGTCTGTGACGCCATGGTGCATGGCGGCCCTTACCCGGCTTCTACGAATTTCGGCCATACCTCGGTCGGTACACTGTCGATGCGCCGTTGGCTTCGTCCGGTCTGCTACCAGAATATGCCGGATAAGGTGCTGCCGACGACGTTCGGCTTTACGTTCGGGTAGGGATTACTCTGCCGCTGGTTTAAGGTTTGTGATCAGGTGATGGGACTTCTTGCCCTGTAGCGCAATATGGTCTCTGATGACGGCGGAGGCGCGGTTTCCGTCGCTAGCCTCGAGCGCTGTGAAGATCGCCCCGTGTTCGTCCATCGACTGCCGCATGCGGCCGCGAAGGCGCAGTTCCATACCGGCCAGCGGTCATGCGATTGCCGCACAATAGGCCTGATACATGACCGCACCCGATCACACGTCAATACTGTTTAAAAACCATCTTGCGCGAACGGTAGTGTCCATACATCAGCTGGCTTAGACCAAAACGGTCACTGAGAACTGGCCCATATGCAACCGTTCTCCGGCTTGCACCAGCCGGGAGCAATCGCGGTGCTTCAATTGAAGTTCGATACCGGACCCGTT
>CAZNMV010000082.1:0-2494 GCA_964573835.1 uncultured Aestuariivita sp.
CGATGTCCTGATCCCCTTCGCCTCGATCGACCCGTGGAAGGGCAAGATGGCCGTGCGCGAGGCGCGGCGTCTCATCGCCGATTACGGCATCAAGGGGTTCAAGTTTCACCCCACCATGCAGGGCTTCTTCGCCAATGACCGCATGGCCTATCCGCTTTACGAGGTGCTGGAAGAACACCGCTGCATCGCGCTGTTCCATACCGGCCAGACCGGGGTGGGGTCGGGCATGCCCGGGGGCAACGGGATGCGGCTGAAATATTCCAACCCGATCTACATGGACGATGTGGCGGTGGATTTCCCCGATCTCAAGATCATCCTCGCCCATCCGAGCTTTCCCTGGCAGGAGGAATCGCTCGCCGTCGCGCAGCACAAGCCCAATGTCTATATCGACCTCTCGGGCTGGTCGCCGCGGTACTTCCCCGACATCCTCGTGCGCTACTGCAATTCGATCCTGAAGAAGAAGGTTCTCTTCGGGTCGGACTGGCCGATGATCTCACCCGAGCGGTGGCTGGCGGATTTCGAGAAGATCGCCATCAAGGACGAGTTGCGCGAAGGCATCATCAAGACCAATGCCGCGCGTCTTCTGGGGCTGATCCCGGACGAATAGTGCATAATAGTGCAATATTACTGACGCATGTAGCAAAAAATTGCGTAAGTGCGTTTCGGGCAGTATGCTGACTATCGCGAATCCACTTGCAGGGCCGGGGAGGGCCGGGTTCGCGCAATGACCACCGCAGGGGAGGAATGCGCGTGACTGACGGAAATGCAGCCCTTTGGTTCGTCGACCGCCACCCGGCCGAAGGGCGCGGCGCGAAGATCGCCTTCCGCGAAGCCTGGGACGGCGGGCGCGATCTGAGCTTTGACGCGCTGGCCGAAGGCACGGCCCGGTTCGCGGGCGCACTCGCCCGCGCCGGCGTGCGCCGCGAGGAACGGCTTGCCATGATCGTGCTCGACCAGATCGAGTTTCCGGTCGTGTTCTGGGGCGCGCTCAAGGCGGGCGTGCAGCCCATCGCGGTCAACACGCTGCTGGCGACCGATCTGTACCGCGCCATCCTCACCGACAGCCGTGCGGCCATCGCCGTGGTCAGCCATGAACTTCTGCCCGTGGTTCTGCCCGCGCTGCGCGATGCGCCCGATCTGCGCGAGATCGTCGTGATCGGTGGCGAGACGCCGGAAGGGGCGGCCTCATACGCGGCCTTCACTGACGGGGCCGCGCCCATGGCCCCGGTGCCCGCATCGGCGGATGAAGTGGCGTTCTGGCTCTATTCTTCGGGCTCGACCGGCGCGCCCAAGGGGGTGCGGCATGTCCATGACGCGCTGCGGGTCACCTGCGACACCTATGGCGCGCAGGTGCTGGGCATCACGGAGGGCGACATCGTCTATTCGGCGGCGAAGCTGTTCTTCGCCTATGGGATGGGCAACGGCATGTCGTTCCCGCTCTCCGTTGGGGCGACGGCGCTTCTCTATAACCAGCGGCCCACGCCGGATGCGGTATCGCAGATCCTCTCCGCGCACCGGCCCACGGTCTATTGCGGCGTGCCCACGCTTTACGCGGCGATGATCCATAAATGGGAGGCCGACGGCGCCCACCCGGACGCACCGCTGCGCACCTGCATTTCCGCGGGCGAGGCGTTGCCGGCCGAGATCGGGCGCAAGTGGAAGCAGGTCTGGGGCGTCGACATCATGGACGGTGTGGGATCGACCGAGATGCTGCATATCTTCCTGTCGAACCGTCCGGGAGATGTGGAATACGGCACCTCCGGCTCTGCGGTGCCGGGATATGACCTGCGCCTGGTCGACGAGACCGGCGCGGAAGTGGGTACGGGCGAGGTGGGCGAGCTTCTGGTGCGTGGCCGGTCGGCTGCGGCCGATTACTGGAACAAGCGCGACAAGTCGCGTGCCACTTTTGAAGGCGAATGGACCCGCACGGGCGACAAGTATGAACGCGACACCAGCGGGCGGTACGTTTATTGCGGGCGCACCGACGACATGTTCAAGGTCTCGGGCATCTGGGTCAGCCCCTTCGAGATCGAGCAGGCCCTGGTCGAACACCCCGCCGTGCTGGAAGCCGCCGTTGTCGCCCAGCGGGATGAGGACGATCTTGAAAAGCCGAAAGCCTTCGTCGTGCTCAAGCCCGGGGCAGGGGCCGGCGCGGTGGACGAGCTGAAGGAATTCATCAAGGACCGCATCGGAAAGTGGAAATATCCCCGCTGGTTCGAGGTGGTCGATGACCTGCCCAAGACCGCGACCGGCAAGATCCAGCGCTTCAAGCTGAGGGCGGGCGCATGACCGCGCCTTGGGTCGCGCAGGGTCGTCTGACGGCGGGGGGCAGGGCGCTGGACTATGCCTGCCACGGGCCTGCGCCCGATCAGGCCCCGACGCTTGTGCTGCTGCACGAAGGGCTGGGCTGCGTCGCGCTCTGGCGGGATTTTCCGTCGCGGCTCGCACAGGCCACGGGTTTCGGCGTCTTCGTCTATTCCCGCGCGGGCTATGG
>CAZNMV010000082.1:2504-5772 GCA_964573835.1 uncultured Aestuariivita sp.
CCTGCCGCGCCCGCTCGACTACATGACGCGCGAGGCGGTGGAAGTGCTGCCCGAGGTCCTCGACGCGATCGGGTTCCGGCACGGCGTGCTGGTCGGCCACAGCGACGGCGCGACCATCGCCGCGATCCATGCGGGCAGCGTGATCGACACCCGCGTGCGCGGCATCGTCCTGATGGCGCCGCATGTCTTCACCGAAGACATGGGCCTCGACCAGATCGCGAAGGCGAAGACCGCCTATGACACCGGCGATCTGCGCGCACGGCTGGCCAAGTACCACGCCGATCCCGACTGCGCCTTCCGCGGCTGGAACGACGCCTGGCTTGCGCCCGGCTTCCGCGACTGGAACGTGTCCGACGTGATCGACTATGTCCGCGTGCCCATCCTCGCCATTCAGGGGCGGCAGGACGAATACGGCACGCTCGCCCAGATCGACGAGATCGAGGCGCGCAGCTATGCGCCTGTCGACACGCTTATCCTCGACGGGTGCCGCCATGTCCCCTTCGCCGACCAGCCGGACGCGGTGACTGACGCCATCGCCGAATATTGTGCCCGCCTGACCCGCATCGAGGCGGCGAGGGCGACCGGCCTGTGACCGAAGGGGCGCTGTTCCGTCCGACCCATGCCTATGTGCCCGGGCGCACGCCGCGCCACCCCGAAGGCACTTTCGACGCCCTGCGCGCCACCGCCCGCGCGGGCGATGCGCCCGACACGCTGGCCCGGTCCGCCGCCTTCCGGGCGGGTCTGCACTATCTCGACACCGGCTTTTACTGGGAGGCGCACGAGGTGCTGGAGCCCGTGTGGATGGTGCTGCCGCGCTGCAGCGCCGAACGCGCCTTCGTGCAGGCGCTGATCCAGCTGGCCAACGGGCGGCTCAAGCTCGGGATGGAGCGTCCGAAGGCCGCGCTGCGGCTTGCGCTTATCGCGCGGGATCATTTGGGCGATTCCCTCGCCCGCGCCCGGGTGATGGACCAGCCCGTCGCGTCGGTCGCACAAGCCATTGATGATCTCGAACGACAGGCAGAAATGGCATTATAATGCAAATTATGCTCCCTGAATCTGACAAATATGGCAGAGAGCCCCCAAAATCCGCATAAATTTTTGCTTTATGATGCAATAATGCGTTTACTCATCGTCCCACAGGCCCTATGGTCTTCGAAAGATTTGGGGAGGAGGATCCCATGACCAAGATGATCGATTTTCAGACGGACCCATCGCGGTACCGCCACTGGCGGGTCGAGTATGACGGACCGGTCGCGCGGCTTGTCATGGACGTCGATGAAAACGGCGGCCTCTTCGACGGCTACCTGCTCAAGCTCAATTCCTATGATCTGGGCGTGGATATCGAGCTGAACGACATCGTCCACCGCATGCGATTTGAGCACCCCGAGGTGAAGGTGGTCGTGATGCAGTCGGGTAAGGACAAGGTCTTCTGCGCCGGCGCCAACATCCGCATGCTGGGCGGCGCCGCCCACAGCCACAAGGTGAACTTCTGCAAGTTCACGAACGAGACCCGCAACGCCTATGAAGCGGCGGAAGAGGATTCGGGCCAGAAATACATCGCCGCCGTGAAGGGTGCCTGCGCCGGGGGCGGTTATGAGCTGGCGCTGGCCTGCAACCACATCATGCTGACCGATGACAGCGCCTCGGCCGTGGGCCTGCCGGAAGTGCCGCTGCTGGCGGTGCTGCCGGGCACCGGCGGGCTGACCCGCGTCACCGACAAGCGCAAGGTGCGCCGCGATCTGGCCGACATCTTCTGTTCGATCGAGGAAGGCGTGAAAGGCCAGCGCGCCAAGGACTGGCGTCTGGTGGACGAGGTCATCCCGAATTCGAAGTTCGACGAGACGGTGACCCAGCGTGCCCATGAATTCGCGGCCGCCTCGCCCAAGCCCGATGTGGCCAGGGGGATCAAGCTCGGCCCGCTCAACCGCAAGATCACCGACAACGCCGTCACCTATGATCTGGTCGAGGTCGATCTCGACCGCCCCGCGCGCCGCGCGACGATCACGCTGAAGGGCCCCGAGGGTGACGCCCCCGCCGACATGGCCGCCTTCGAGGCGCAGGGCGATCAGGCCTACATGCTCAAGCTCTGCCGCGAACTGGAAGACGCGATCCTGCATCTGCGCCTGAACGAGATGGAGGCGGGTCTCTGGATCTTCCGCACGCAAGGCGACGCGGGAGCCTTCGCCGCGCATGAAGCGGTGCTCACGGAAGATCACTGGCTGTCCCGCGAAGTGCGCCAGTACTGGAAGCGCACGCTCAAGCGGGTCGATGTGACCTCGCGCTCGCTCGCCGCGTTCGTCGAACACGGGTCGTGCTTCGCCGGGGTGTTGGCAGAGCTGCTGTTCTCGGTCGACCGGACCTACATGATGGAAGGCGAATTCGACGGCGACAACCGCCCGATGGCGGCGATCACGCTGACCGATGCGAATTTCGGCCCCTATCCGATGGCCAATGGCCTGACCCGGCTGCAGACGCGCTTTCTGGGTGAACCCGACTGTGTCGACGCCGCGAAAGCCCGGATCGGCGAGGCGCTGGAGGCGGACGAGGCCAACGATCTCGGCCTGGTCACCATGATCCTCGATGACATCGACTGGGAAGACGAAGTGCGCATCTTCATGGAGGAACGCGCATCCTTCAGCCCCGACGCGATGACGGGGATGGAAGCCAACCTCCGTTTCGCAGGCCCCGAGACGATGGAGACGCGTATCTTCGGCCGTCTCACCGCCTGGCAGAACTGGATCTTCAACCGGCCCAACGCGGTCGGCAAGGACGGCGCGCTGCAACGCTACGGCACCGGCCTGCGCGGCGATTACAACATGGAGCGCGTCTGACGACGCGCGACCGGTGCGCGCCTGCGCGCACCCTGCGGGACCCCGGAAGACGGTGCCCGATTTCACACCGTAGGGTGCGTGATGGCACGCACCGTTGAGGAGAAAACCCATGCTCGACCTGATCAATGTCAGCTATGACACCCGCATCCCCAACAACGTGGGCCTGTCCGAGGACCGCAAGGTCCTCAAGGCGCTGGAAAAGTGGCACCCCGGCTATCTGGACTGGTGGAACCGCCTGATCCCGCAGAATTTCCAGGAATCGATGGTCTACCTGCGCACCGCCGTGAGCGTCGACCCGAAAGGCTGGGCCAAGTTCGACTACGTCAAGATGCCGGACTACCGCTGGGGCGTCCTGCTTGCCCCGCAGGTGGATGGCCGCGTCATCCCCTGCGGCGAACACAAGGGCCAGCCCGCCTGGCAGGAGGTTCCGGGTGAAT
>CAZNMV010000082.1:5782-10470 GCA_964573835.1 uncultured Aestuariivita sp.
GCAACCTTCTCAAGCGCCTGATCGTCATCCAGGGCGACACCGAACCGGGATCGGTGGAACAGCAGCGCTTTCTCGGCCTGACCGCGCCGTCGCTTTATGACATGCGCAACCTGTTCCAGGTGAACGTGGAAGAAGGCCGCCATCTCTGGGCGATGGTCTACCTGCTGCAGAAATACTTCGGCAAGGACGGCCGGGAAGAGGCCGACGACCTGCTGCGCCGCTCGTCGGGTTCGGAAGAGGCCCCGCGCATGCTGGGTGCCTTCAACGAGGAAACGCCCGACTGGCTGTCGTTCTTCATGTTCACCTACTTCACCGACCGTGACGGCAAGATGCAACTGGAAAGCCTCGCGCAGTCGGGCTTTGACCCGCTGTCGCGCACCTGCCGCTTCATGCTGACCGAAGAAGCCCATCACATGTTCGTCGGCGAAACCGGCGTTGGCCGCACCATTCAGGCGACGGTCGAGGCGATGAACAAAGCCGGCATCACCGATCCCTATGCCGTGGGCCGCATCCGCGATCTGGGCGTGATCGACCTGCCGACGATCCAGAAGAAGCTGAACCTGCACTACACGCTCTCGCTCGACCTCTTCGGGCAGGAGATCTCCACGAACGCAGCCAATGCCTTCAACGCCGGCATCAAGGGCCGTTACATGGAGCACCGGATCGACGACGATCACCGCCTGCAGCACGACACCTACAAGGTGCTCGATCTGGTCGATGGCCTCATCGTCGAAAAGGACGTGCCCGCGCTCACCGCGATCAACATGCGCCTTCGCGACGATTATGTCCGCGACGCGGCCGGCGGCATCGGCCGCTGGAACAAGATCATCGAGAAGTCGGGCGTGGAGTTCGAACTGAAGCTGCCGCATCAGGCCTTCAACCGGCAGATCGGCGTCTTCGCGGGCCACAACTTCGACCCCGAAGGAAATCTCGTGTCGGGCGAAGCCTATGATCGTGGCCTGCCGAACTGGCTGCCGACCCATGCCGATGGCGACTACATCCAGTCGCTGATGAAGCCCTGCTACGAACCGGGCAAGTTCGCCAGCTGGATCGCGCCGCCGAAAGTGGGTATCGACAACAAGCCCGGCGACTTCGAATATGTGAAGTTGCACATGGCATGACCGTCAGGCACAGGACCGGCCGGGGCCGATACCCGCCGGTCCTGGCCGCACCGCAAGGAAACGCGCCCATGAAAATCGACCGCCTCGCGGCCTTTGCGCCGCGCACCCGCGCGCTGGCCTCGGACCTCGCGCAGCTACAGGGACCCTGTGTTGGCTGCACCGGTTGCGACGGGCTCTGCCGCGACCTGATCGACACGCTCGTGCTGCCCGACATCGTGCTCAAGAAGGGGCGCAAGACATGACCGCGCCCTTCAAGCAGCACCTGATCGACCCGGAAATCTGCATCCGCTGCTATACCTGCGAGATGACCTGCCCGGTCGAGGCGATCGAGCATGACGACAACAACGTCGTGGTGAACGCCGATCTGTGCAATTTCTGCATGGCCTGCATTCCGGTCTGCCCCACCGGGTCGATCGACGAATGGCGCGTGGTCGAGACCCGCGAGGGCGCCTACAGTCTCGAGGATCAGTATTCCTGGGCGGAACTGCCCGAACAGGCGGACATCGCCGCCCCCGATGGCGCGGGCGAAGACGACCCCATCGCCGCCCTTCTGGCCGAAGCCCACAAGGGCGCGGGCGGCAAGCCCCGCGTTCCCGCGAGCGCATCGAAGCCCACGGTGAATCTCTACACCCTCGGCACCCCGGTCGAAGCGGTGGTGCAGGGCAATTACCGCCTGACCGACGATCCCGACCACGACGTGCGCCACATCATCCTGGATTTCCAGGGAAAGCCCTTCCCGTTCCTCGAAGGTCAGTCGGTGGGCATCATCCCGCCCGGGCTTGACGCCAAGGGTCAGCCGCACCTGCCGCGCCTCTATTCGGTGTCGAGCCCGCGCGACGGCGAACGCCCCGGCTATCACAACGTCTCGCTCACCGTGAAGCGGGAAGAGGGCGGCGTCTGCTCCACCTTCCTGTGCGATCTGCAGAAGGGCGACACGGTTCAGGTGACCGGCCCCTTCGGCGGCACGTTCCTGATGCCGACCGACCCCGACGCGCGACTTCTGATGATCTGCACCGGCACCGGCTCCGCCCCCATGCGCGCCTTCACCATGGCGCGCCAGCGCAATGTCGGTGCCAAGCCCGGCGGCATGGTCATGTTCTTCGGCGCCCGCACCCCCGGCAGCCTGCCGTATTTCGGCCCGCTCAATAAGGTCCCGGACGATCTTTTGCACAAACACCTCGTCTACAGCCGCTTGCCCGGCCACGAAAAGGAATACGTGCAGGACCGCATGCGCGCCGAGGAGGACCTCGTTGCGGAAATGCTGCAGGACCCGCGCACGCATATCTTCATCTGTGGCCTGCGCGGCATGGAAGACGGCGTGGACCGCGCCTTTACCAACATCGCCGAGAGCTTAGGCCAGCAATGGACCGCGCTGCGCGACACGCTGCGCGAGGAGGGTCGTTATCACGTCGAAACCTACTGAGATGTCGCCCCGCCCGGCCAACGCGCATGTCCACGAGATCCGCGTGACCTGGGGCGACTGCGACCCCGCCCGCATCGCCTATACCGCGCGCCTGCCATGGTTCGCCCTCGACGCCATCAACGCGTGGTGGGAAGCCATGCTCGACGGCGACGGCTGGTTCCAGATGGAGATGGACCGCAACGTGGGCACGCCCTTCGTGCGGCTGGAAATGGATTTCCTGTCGCCCGTCACGCCGCGCCATCGGCTGATCTGCCATGTCTGGCCCGAACGGCTGGGGGAAACCTCGGTCACCTTCCGGGTGGACGCGGAACAGGACGGCAAGCTGTGCTTTTCCTCGCGGTCGGTCAGCGTCTTCATCCGCGCCGACGTCTTCCGCAAGCAGCCCCCGCCCGAAGACGTGCGCGCCGTCGTGACCCGCCACCTGCCGCAAGGTGACTGAGGCCCCAGTCGTCGTCGCCGGGGCCGATGCGGCGGCCGTGCGGCGTGCGCGGCGTCTGGCCCGCGCGGGTGCGCCGGTTCTTCTGTATGCCCCGGGCGATGCCGGGCCGTTCGCCGTCCGCGCGCCCGATCTGGCCGTGACGGAAGACGACAGGGCGCTGGCCCGCGCGGCGCTCATACTCGACACCATGGGCGATCTGCCAGCCGTCCCCGCGCCGCGCCTTCTTGCCAGCTATGACCCCGATCCGTCCCATGTGACGGGCTTTCAGGTCACCTGGCCCTGGCCCGATGCCGAACTGGTGGAAATCCTGCCTGTCACCGGGGCCGACCCCGCAACGCTCGCCGCCGCGCGGGCGCTGGCGGACCGGCTTGGCCTTCCTTCCGTTACCGGGCGGCCGGGCGCCCGTGCGCTGGGCCCGCGGATGTTCGCGCGGCTCTGCGCGGTGGCCGACGCCGTCTTCTTCGACGGCAGCACGCCCTGGGAGGTGGACGAGGCCCTGGAAGCCGCGGGTTTCCCCATGGGGCCTTACGAGGCCGAAGACCTTCTCGGTCTCGATATCACACGCCGGCGCCCGCCCGATCCGCCGGGCCGCGCCGTGCCCATCGCGGGGCGGATGGGCGAGCTTGGCAAGCTTGGCCGCAAGACCGGGGCAGGGTGGTACCGCTACCCCGGCGGGGGCGGCAAGGTCGAAGACCCCATCGTCGCCGATCTCGCGTTGGAAGAGGCCTATTTCGCCGGAACCCCCCGCACCGATTACGCCGCGCCCGAAATCACCCGCCGCCTGATCCTGGCCTTGGTGAACGAGGCCGCGCGCCTGGCCGATGCGGGCACCGAGCCCGCGGATATCGACCGCATCGCCTGCCTTGGCCTTGGCTTTCCGGGCGACGGTCCGCTTGCATGGGCACAGACGGAAGGCGTCGGGGGTATCGTCGCGCAGCTGGAGGCGCTTACCCCCGAAGACCCGGTCGCCTTCACCCCGGCGACCTGTCTGCGCCGCGCGGCGGCGGGCGGCGCGCCCTTGCGTCAGATCGGCTGAGCGGGCGCATTCTCCGCAAGCCAAGCGCCGCGCTTGGTGCTAAAGCCCGCGCCATGAAAAACCCCGCGCCCCGCCCCCTGACCGTCATCGGCTGGATCGAGATGATCGACCTGCCCGATCTGGGCTTGCCGGGGCTCAGGACCAAGATCGACACCGGCGCACGCACCTCGGCGCTGCATGCCCATGACATCCGCCCCTTCACCCGCGACGGCGCGCCTTGGGTCGCGTTCATGGCCGATTTGGGCCACGGGCTGCACGACCGGCCCATCGAGGCGCCGCTCCATGCCGAACGCCCGATCAAGAACACTTCCGGCGTGGCGGAAGACCGCTTCATCATCCGCACGCGGATGCGGCTGGGCCGCAGGCTCTGGACGATCGACCTGTCACTCAGTGATCGCAGTGCCATGACATTTCCCATGATCGTGGGCCGCGCGGCGCTGAAGAATCACGCCATCGCGGTCCATACCCGCCGCACCCATCTCGTCACTCCCCGGCCCGGGGCATCCCAGGACACGCCATGAAGATCGCCATGCTGGCGCGCAACGCCAACCTTTATTCCCACCGTCGCCTGAAAGAGGCGGCCGAGGCCCGCGGCCACCAGCTCGACATCATCGACACGCTGCGCTGCTACATGAACATCGCCGCGCGACGCCCTGAAATCTATTACAA
>CAZNMV010000083.1:0-10393 GCA_964573835.1 uncultured Aestuariivita sp.
ACCCCCAGCGCCGACAGCGCCACGATGCCGATCAGCGCCAGCAGCGCGATGGGCGCGTGCGACCGGCGGTATTCGCGGGCCGAGGGCTTGGAGACATCGACCATGTCCATTTCCTGGGCCAGCCGCTGGATGTCGGCGGGCGCGCCCTCCAGCAGCAGCGTGTCGCCCACCCGCACCACCAGATCGTCAAGCGCCGTGCCGATGTTCTGGTTGCGCCGGTGCACCGCCAGCACGTAGACGCCGAAGCGCCTCCGCAGCCGCAGCGCGCCAAGGCTGCGCCCGACCATCTTGCAGCCCGGGGTGATGAGAACCTCGACCGTCGTCGTCTCGACCGCCGAGACCTGATCGACGCGCTTGAGTTCCTTGTTGCGCTGCAGGCTGAGCAGTTCGGTCATGTGCGTGCGCAGGACCACCCTGTCGCCCACCTGCAGCGTCACGCCGTCGAGAGCGCGGCGCAGCGACAGGTCGCCCCGGATCACGTCGATGAGCCGCACGCCGTCGCGCTTGAACAGCTGCACGCCCAGCACCTCGCGCCCGATGAGGTTGCTGTCGGGGGGGATCACGGCCTCGGTGAAGAACTTCATCTTCGCCCGTTCGCCGCCCAGAAGCATCGCCATGCTGTCGCGTTCGGGCAGAAAGCGCGACCCGATCAGCCAGAGATAGAGCATGGCGACGACGACGACGACGGCACCCACGGGCGTCACCTCGAAAATGCCGAAAGGTTCGAGCCCGCGTGCCCGCGCGACGCCATCGACCAGCAGGTTGGTGGATGTCCCAATCAGCGTCAGCATGCCGCCCACGATGGCGGCATAGCTGAGCGGGATCAGCAGCTTGGAGGCTGACACGCCCAGCGCGCGCGCCAGCTGCACGAAGACCGGGATCATGACGACGACGACAGGCGTGTTGGCGACGAAGGCCGAGGCCACGACGACAAAGCCCAGAAGCATCCCGATCGCCAGCCGCGGATTGGTGGCGGCCTGGCGTTCGGCGTATTTGGTGAAGGCGTGCAGCCCGCCGGTGCGCACCAGCGCCCCCATGGTGATGAACATGGCCGCGATGGTCCAGGGTGCCGGGTTCGACAGCACCGCGACCGCGTCGTCATAGGCAAGCGCGCCGGTCAGCAGCAGGACCGAGACGCCCAGAAGCGCCACCACCTCGGTCGGGAAGACCTCGCGCAGGAAGAGCACGAACATGACGCCGAGCACGACCAGCGTGACGACCGCCGCCTGCATCTGCGTGAGTTCGATCAGGTCCATCGCCGCGCAACCTTCGGTTCAGTGCCGCGGGCCATCTTCCGTCATGGGCAGCGTGGCGGCAAGGGCGCGCACGCGGCGCGGCTGGACCAGCACGACCCCCAGAAGGATCAACGCCGCCGCCGCCCAGAAATAGGGCGAGTAGCTTTCGCCCAGGATCGCCATGGACCAAAGCACGCCTGTCGCGGTCACCGGATATCCGACCTGGGCCGCGAAGACCGATCCGGCCTGACCGACCAGCCAGACATAGACCGCGTAGACGAGCGCATGAATGGCCGAGGACACGATCAACGCCCATTCCGGGGCGCCGAGCCCCGCCTTCGGCCAGATAAACTGCCCCGTGGCCAGCGCGAGCGGCAGCGTCACCAAGGCCGCCACCAGTGAGGCGCCCAACAGGACCTGAATCGCGTCGGCCCCGCCCAGACCCCAGCGCGCGACATAATTCGCCTCGAACCCGTAGCAGAGCACCGCGATCGCGCTGATCGCGACCCAGGGCAGCATGCTGCGGTCAGGCAGGCTTGCCTCGGGCAGCACGAGGACGAGAACGCCCGCAAGCCCGAGTCCGAGGCCCATGAAGCGCCGCGCCTCGAACCGTTCGAGCGCGAGCGCCAGCGCAATGGGAAAGGTTGCCATCGGCACGAGCGACATCAGCACCGACTGCACGCCCGCCGGGATATGCGCCAGCGCGGCGTAGGAGGCCGCGTTGGGCAGGACCGTGCCCGCCGCCGCGATCACCGCATAGGCCTTGAACGCCGGGAGGGTCAGCGGCAGCCCGCGCCCAGTGGCAAGTGCGATGGCACCCAGGATCACGACACCGATCACCACCTGCCAGAAGATCAGACCCCAGGGCCCGTGACCGGTGCTGACGGCGATCTTCGACAAAGGCTGCGTCAGGCCCCAGCCCGCGCCCATCCCGACAAGGATCAGGGTCAGAAAGGCCAGGCGCCCGGTTGTCACGGGGCGGAACCCTGCAGACGTCCGCCCAGCCGGACCGGCACGACCCGCCGCGCCAGCCCCGTGCGGTCATCGGTTTCCACGAAGACGCCCGACAGCGTCGCCTCGCCCAGAGCGGGGCTGAAGCGGTCGCGGCTCATGCCGGTGATGAAGCGGCGCATCGGTTCGACCTTGTCCATGCCGATCACGCTGTCGTAGTCGCCGCACATGCCCGCATCGCTGAGATAGGCGGTACCTTTCGGCAGGACCTGTGCGTCGGCAGTGGGCACATGGGTGTGCGTGCCGACGACAAGGCTGGCACGGCCGTCGCAGAAATGACCGATGGCCATTTTCTCGGACGTTGCCTCGCAATGGATGTCGACGATCGCGGCCTGAACCAGCCCGCCCGGGGGATGGGCGCGCAAGACGGTGTCGAGCGCCGAGAACGGATCGTCGAAGGCGCGTTTCATGAAGACCTGACCCAGCACCTGCGCCACCAGCACCTTGCGCCCGCCCTTTGCCTCGAAGACGCGAAAGCCCTTTCCGGGGGCGGTCTTGGCAAAGTTGATCGGGCGCAGGATGCGCGGTTCGCGTTCGATGACCTGAAGCATGTCCTTCTGATCGAAGGCATGATCGCCAAGGGTGACGCAATCGGCCCCTGCCGCCAGTAGGGCCTGGGCATGTTCGCCCGAAAGCCCCATCCCCGAGGTGGCGTTCTCTCCGTTCACCACGACGAAATCGAGGCCCCAGTCGGCGCGCAGCCCCGGCAGCCTGTCGGACACCGCCGCGCGGCCCGCGCGGCCCATCACGTCACCAAGAAACAGAAGTCTCATGCAGCGTGCTTAGGCCTCGCGCCGCGCCGCGACAAGTCCGATTGCGGAGGGCGTGCCCTCAGTCGGCATCAAGCTGCAGCACCGCGTCGCCCGCCTGCATCGCGCCCTGCGCGCGGTCAAAGCGCAGCCAGGCGATGGCCCGACCGCCCGATCGGGAGAAGAGCGTGCCTGCGGGCTTGCCGTCGCCGGTGATCTCGGCGCCCACGTCGGCGTCGCCCTCGATGCGGACGCGGGCTAGACCCTTGCGCAGCTCGGTCTTGTGTTTCATGCGCGCGGTGACTTCCTGCCCGACATAGCAGCCCTTGCGGAAATCGACGCCATGCAGCGCCTCGAACCCCGCTTCGAGGATATAGGTCTCCGGCGTCAGTTCGATGCCGGTTTCGGGGATCACATGGGCCACGCGGATCGCGTCCCAGTCGGTTCCGTCGTCGCCTTCGGGCGCGGGGGAATAGGCGCGCCAGCCAAGTGCGGGGTGGCGCGGATCGGGCAGGGCGCCCGCGGGCGCCGGGCCGGTGCCGCGCTGCAGGTTGAGGCCGCTTTCCGCGATGTCGACCCGCGCGCGGAGCCTGTACATCGACAGCCGCTTCAAGAGGCCGTCGCCCAGGCTTTCGGCCACGTCGAGAAGCACATCGTCCCCGTCGCGCTTCAGGAAGAAGTCAGCCAGATACTTGCCCTGCGGCGTCAGGATCGCCGCATAGACCAGACCCCGGTCCAGATGGCGGATGTCGTTGGTGACAAGGCCCTGCAGGAAGTCTTCGGTGTCCGGTCCCGTCAGGCGCAGGATGCGGCGGCTGGCCATGGCGCGTCTCCTTTTCCGGGGGCTATGAGATAACCGAGGGGCCGCGCGGCGCAAGAGGGACCGCGCCGTGACCGGACCCTAGGCGGTGAAGAACCGGCGCAGCCGGCCGAGAAAGCCCGATCCGCCTTCGGGCCGCACGTTCTCGGGGCGGGGCTGAAGGGCACGGGTGCCTTCGCGATCGACCACCGACTTGCCGTCGCGGAACTGCAGGCGGTAGAGATCGGCATAGATGCCGCCGCGCGCCAGAAGCTCTTCATGGGTGCCTTCGTCCACCGCGCGGCCGCGGTCCATCACCACGATCTTGTCGGCCGCCTGAATGGTCGAGAGCCGGTGCGCGATCACGATGGTCGTGCGCCCGCCCGCCAACCGGTCGAGCGCGTCCTGCACCACCTTTTCGGACTGCGCGTCAAGCGCGCTGGTTGCCTCGTCAAGAAGCAGAACCGGAGTGTTGCGCAGAAGCGCCCGCGCGATCACCACGCGCTGGCGTTGCCCGCCCGACAGCGCGCTGCCGCGGGGGCCGACTTCGGTGTCGAGGCCCGAGGTGAGCTTGGGCAGGAAGTCGGCGACATGCGCCGCTTCGAGCACGCGCGCCAGCTGGTCGACAGAGACGTCGGCGCGTCCCAGCAGGATGTTCTCGCGCAGTGTCTCGTCGAAGAGCAGCGCCTCCTGCGTCACCACCGAGAAGAGCCCGCGCAGGTCTTCGAGCGACATGGCCGCGACCGGCACGCCGCCGACCGTGACCTTGCCGGTCTGCGGATCGACAAGGCGCGTGAGCAGGTTGAAGACCGTGGACTTCCCCGCGCCGGACGCGCCCACCAGCGCGGTGGTCTTGCCTGCTTCGGCGGTAAAGCTCAGATCGCGCAGCACCGGCGCGTCACCATAGCCGAAGGTGACGCGGTCGAGCCGCACTTCGGGCAGGCCCTGCGGCGGCGGCACCGGATTTTCGGGCGACACCATGCGCAGCGGTTCGTCCATCAGCTCCTTCACCCGTTCGATGGCCGCCGCCGCCGACTGCCAGAAGCCCGACAGCGCGCCGAGCCGCCGCATCGGGTCAAAGGCGAGGCCCATCGCAGTGAAGAAGGCCATGAACTGGCCCACCGACTTTTCGCCTGCGATGATCTCGGCCCCGCCAAAGAGAAGCACCAGCATGAAGCCGAGCCCGCCCATCAGATCGACCAGCCCCGGGATCGCCGCGGTGCCAAGGGCCGAGCGCGTCTCGGAATGGACATAGCGGTTGGTCTGGGACTTGTACTGGTTGATCTGGTAATCCTCGAGCCGGTTCAGCTTGACCGGGACGATGCCGTGAAAGATCTCGTCCAGCCTCGTGGCGAGCTGGGCGCCGATGTCGCGCGCCATCCGCGCCTTCTTGCGCACATAGCGCTGGGCGACGAAGGCGGGCAGCAGCATGACCGGCACCCCGATCAGCGCCAGCGCCGCCCAGCGCCAGTCGATGTTGATCGCGACGCTCAAGAGCACGATGAGCGATATGGCGTCGCGCGCGGCCCCGGTGATCAGAACGCGCCAGATGAAATTGACCGCCTCGACATCGCCCTGCACGCGCTGGATCAGGAAGCCCGGCGGGTGCGCCTGATGGAAGGCCCCGTCCTGGCGCACAAGCCGTGCGAGCAGATCGAAGCGCAGCTGCGCAGCGGTCAAGAGCGCCACGCGCGTCAGGATCAGCTTGTTGATCACGCCCGAGAAGGCCCGGATCACGAAGATCGTCAGAATGACCAGTGCGACCGTCCACAGCGCGCCTTCGTTGCGCTCGACGAAGACGTTGTCGAACATCGGCTGCATCATGTAGCTGAGCGCGCCGAGGGTCGAGCCTTCGATCGCCATGAAGACGAGCGCCACGGCCAGAAGCCGCCAGTGACGGCGCAGATAGCCACGCCAGACCCAGCCGATAAGGACGCCGGATTTCGCGGGGGGCGTTTCTGCCCGGGCGGCGGGCGGTGGTTGGTCCTGCGCCATTCAGGTCCGCTTGCGGTTTCCTTGGTCGTCCGCCGGGTGTAAGGCCGGGGGCCGGACTTGACAAGCGAAAGCGCGGTCAGGGCCGCATTGACGCCACGGCTGGCCGCAGTAGGGTCCGCACGCGGGTCAGAGGCGAAAGGGCCGGGCGATGTCGAACAGGTTTCCGGGGGCAGGCGGGCGGGGCTATCTGGCGATTCCGGGTCCGTCCGTGATGCCCGATGAGGTGCTGCAGGCGATGCACCGCGCGGCTCCCAACATCTATGCGGGCGAGTTGATCGACATGATGCCGGGCCTGGTCGCCGGGCTGAAGGGCGTCGCGCGCACGGATGGCCATGTGGCCATCTATATCGGCAACGGCCATGCGGCCTGGGAAGCGGCACTGGCCAACGTGATCGCCCCCGGCGACGCCGTGCTTGTGCCCGCAACAGGCCGGTTCGGCCATGGCTGGGCGGATATGGCCGAGGGGCTGGGCGCCGAGGTCGAGGTGCTGGATTTCGGCAAGTCGGGCCCCTGGAATGAGGACCGCATCGCCGAGGCGCTGCGCGCCGATACCGGCCACAAGATCAAGGCAGTTCTGGCGGTGCATGTGGACACGTCGAGTTCGGTGCGCAACGACATCGCGGGGCTGCGGAAGCTTCTCGACGATCTGGGGCACCCGGCGCTCCTGATGGCCGACTGCATCGCGTCGCTGGGCTGCGACCGCTTCGAGATGGACGCCTGGGGCGTCGATGTCATGGTGGCGGGCTGCCAGAAGGGGCTGATGGTGCCGCCGGGCATGGCGTTTGTCTTCTTCAATGCCCGCGCGGCGGCGGTGCGGGCGAAGATGCCCCGCGTCAGCCGTTATTGGGATTGGACCCCGCGGGCCGAACCGACCGAGTTCTGGCAATATTTCAACGGCACAGCGCCGACGCATCACCTTTACGGCCTGCGCACCGCGCTGGGCATGATCGCCGAGGAAGGGATCGAGGCGGTCTGGGACAGGCATGAACACCTTGCCCGCGCGATCTGGGCAGCTTGCGGGACTTGGGCGGAGGAGGGGCCGCTCCGGCTCAACGTCGCCGATCCCGCGCACCGGTCCTGTGCTGTCACCTCGCTCCGGATCGGGGCGCCGCACGGGACGGAGTTGCGCGACTGGGTCGAGGGGAACCTTGGCCTCACGCTCGGGATCGGGCTGGGCATGGCGCTGCCGTCGGACCCGGCCTGGCATGGGTTCTTCCGGCTGGGCCATATGGGGCATGTGAACGGCCAGATGGTGCTGGGCATGCTGGGGGGCATCGAGGCCGGGCTGACCGCCATCGGCGTGCCGCATGGGCGCGGCGCGGTGGACGCGGCGGCGCGGGTGATCGCGGGCGGCTAGACCCGCGCGGCGGCCAGCGCCTGCGGCAGCACGGCGGCGAAGGCGTCGAGATCGGCGGGCAGGCCGCAGCTGACCCGAATGCAGCGGTTCTGGGGCGCGGCGAAGGGCATGCGCACGAAGACCCCGCGCGCGACGATCCCGTCAAGCACGGCCCGCGCGAAGACCCCGTCGCCGCCGCAATCGATGGTGACGAAGTTGGTGGCGGAGGGCAGGGGCGTCAGCCCGTTGTCGCGGGCAATAATGGCGATGCGGTCGCGCGCGGTGGCGATCTGCGCCTGGACATGGGCCAGCCAGTCCTGATCGGCGAGTGCGGCCAGCGCGCCCGCCTGCGCCGCGCGGTTCATGCCGAAATGGTTGCGGATCTTGTTGAAGGCATCGATCAGGCCCGGCGCGCCCAGCGCATAGCCCACCCGCGCGCCTGCCATGCCATAGACCTTCGAAAACGTGCGCATCCGGATCACGCGCGGGTCATCCGCCGCGACCGGCGCGGCGGTGCCTTCGGGGGCGCATTCGACATAGGCCTCGTCGAGGATCAGAAGGCAGCCTTCCGGCAGTGCGTCCAGCGCCGCGACGATGTCCGCGCCCCGGTGCCAGCTGCCCATCGGGTTGTCGGGATTGGCGAGATAGACAAGCTTCGCGCCCTCCTCTGCCGCCTTGGCGAACAGCGCTGCCGGGTCTTCCCGGTCGTCGCGATAGGGCACCTTGTGCAGCACGCCGCCGAAGCCCGCCACGTGGTAGTTGAAGGTCGGGTATGCCCCGTCCGACGTGACCACCGCATCTCCCGGTTCGATGAGAAGCCGCACGAGATAGCCCAGAAGCCCGTCGATTCCTTCGCCGATCATGACATGGGCGGGCGTCACCCCGTGATGGGCGGCAAGAGCGGCACGCAGATCGTGGCTTTCGGGATCGCCGTATTTCCAGATCTCGCCCGAGGCCGCCTGCATCGCGGCGATGGCCTTTGGCGAGGGGCCGAAGACGCTCTCATTGGCGCCGAGGCGGGCGGTGAAGGGGCGGCCCATGGCACGCTCCTGCGTCTCGGGGCCCACGAAGGGCACGGTCGAGGGCAACGTGTGGGCAAGCCGGGTCAGGCGGGGTCCGTGTGTCATGGCGCGAGTGATACCTATCCCGCGCGCGCCCGCAAGATGCCGCGACGTTCCGCTGGCCTGAGCCGCCTGCATCGGCTCAGATGGATGCGCCACGTCCCGAGGAGGTTCTGATGTCGCGTGTCACCGTCACCCATGCCGATCACGTCGCCCATGTCACCCTGGCGCGCGCCGACAAGATGAATGCGATGGACCCCGCGATGATCGAGGCGATCATCGACGCCGGGCAACAGGTCGCCGAGAGCGATGCTCGCGCGGTCGTATTGTCTGGCGAAGGCAAGGGCTTCTGTGCCGGTCTTGACGTGATGAGCTTTGCAGCGATGGCGGGTCAGGACCCCCATGAGATGATCGAGCCGCGTACCCATGGCGACACCAACCGCTGGCAGGAAGTGGCGCTGGTCTGGCGGCGCGTGCCGGTGCCGGTGATCGCGGCGATCCATGGCGTGTGCTATGGCGCGGGGCTGCAACTGGCGCTGGGGGCCGATATCCGCATCGCGGCGCCCGATACACGGTTTGCCGTGATGGAGATGAAATGGGGTCTGATCCCCGACATGGGCGGCATGGTGCTTCTGCCGCATCTGGTGCGGTCGGACGTCCTGCGCCAGCTGACCTATACCGCGCGGCCTGTAGATGGGAGCCAGGCCGAACGCTGGGGGTTGGTGACGTCTCTGGCGGATGATCCGCTGAGTGAGGCGCGCGCGCTGGCAGCGGAGATCGCGGGGAAAAGCCCCAGCGCCGTCCGCGCCGCCAAGCGTCTGATCGACGTCGCCGAAAGCGGCTTGGGCCGCGAAGACGTGCTGATGGCCGAGAGCCGCGAACAGGCCGATCTGGTGGGCAAGGCCGACCAGATGGAGGTGATCGCGGCCCAGATGCAGGGCCGCGCGGCGGTTTTCAGGTAGAAGAGCGTCCCCGCAGGCGCTGATTTTTCTGCGAAAAATCGCGCCCGGGGCTCAACCGATCTCGGACAGACGGGCAAGCGCCTCCTGCAGCTTGGCTTCCTCGTCGCGGCGGGCCTCAAAGTTCGATCGGGTTTCCTCGACCACCTCTTCCGACGCATTGGCCGCGAAAGCGGGATTGCCGAGCCGCCCCGCCAGCCCCGCGATCTCTTTCGCGAGTTTCGCCAGCGTCTTTTCCAGCCGCGCCTTCTCTTCGGCCACGTCGATGACATCGGCCAAGGGCAGCCCGAAGGCCCCGCCCGGCACGGCAAGCGCCACGGTGCCTTTCGGGAAATCGTCAACTTCGGTCAGGGACTCAACCCGTGCAAATCTGTGGATAAAGGCGGCATTTGCCTCATACGCCACTTTCGCTTGGACGTCGAAGCCTTTGACAACGCAGGGAACATAGGCACCCGCCGGCACATGCATCTGCGCCCGCGCCGACCGGATGCTTTCGATCAGCCGGATCACCCAGTTGAGATCCCGGTCGGCATCCGCATCGACCATGTCCGCCGCCGTGTAGGTCGGCCAATCGGCATGGACGAGCATCTTGGGCCGCGCCCTCGCGCCCCAGATTTCTTCCGTGATGAAGGGCATGATCGGGTGCAGCAGGATCAGGCACTGGTCCAGCGCCCAGGCATAGGTCGCCCGCGTCTCGGCCTGTGCCGCCGCGTCTTCGCCGTCGAAGATGGGCTTGGTGAATTCCAGATACCAGTCGCAGAACGTGTTCCAGACGAAACCATAAAGCGCCTGTGCCGCATCGTTGAAGCGGAAGGCTTCCATCGCCTCGTCCACCGCCTCGCGCGTCTTGGCGACCTCACCCTTTATCCAGCGGTTGAGGGGAAGTGTCACCTCGGGCGCGGTATCCGCATGGGGCACGTCGAAGACGCCCCTGAGGTTGCCATAGCTTGCCGCATTCCAGAGCTTCGTGCCGAAGTTGCGGTAGCCCTTGATCCGCTCCATGTCGAGCTTCAGCACCCCGCCGAGCGAGGCCATCGCCGCATTGGTGAAGCGCAGCGCGTCGGCACCGTATTCGTCGATGATCTCGAGCGGGTCGACCACATTGCCGAGCGACTTGGACATCTTCTTGCCCTTGGCGTCGCGCACCAGCCCGTGCAGATAGACTGTGCGGAAGGGCACCTCACCCACGACCGCCAGCTGCATCATCATCATCCGCGCGACCCAGAAGAACAGGATGTCCTGCCCGGT
>CAZNMV010000084.1:0-10289 GCA_964573835.1 uncultured Aestuariivita sp.
CGTCTACCGTGTCGTAGACGATCACCGCGCCCTCGACCCGGAGCTTTTCGGCGGGCAGCGTGGCTGTCCCGTCGGGGCGGACGTTGAGCGCCTGAGCCCCTGCCGCGCCGGCCCAGAGGGCCAGCGCGACGGTTGCTGCAAACGCGAGCGCCGGAGCGCGCATCAGACAGCGCGCTTGAGCGCCTCGGCCAGGTCGGTGCGTTCCCACGAGAAGCCGCCATCGGCATCGGGTTCGCGTCCGAAATGCCCATAGGCCGCGGTGCGCTGGTAGATCGGCTTGTTCAGCTGCAGGTGCTGACGGATGCCGCGGGGCGTGAGATCCATCACGCGCGACAACGCCTTTTCGATGGCGGCCGGTTCCACCTCGCCCGTGCCGTGAGTGTCGGCATAGATCGAGAGCGGCTTGGACACGCCGATCGCATAGGACAGCTGGATGGTGCAGCGTTCGGCCATGCCGGCGGCGACCACGTTCTTGGCCAGATAGCGCGCCGCATAGGCCGCCGAACGGTCGACCTTCGTCGGATCCTTGCCCGAGAAGGCACCGCCGCCATGGGGCGCGGCGCCGCCATAGGTGTCGACGATGATCTTGCGCCCCGTGAGCCCTGCGTCGCCGTCCGGGCCCCCGATGACGAACTTGCCGGTCGGGTTGACGTGCCATTCGGTGGCAGCCGTGAGCCAGCCTTCGGGCAGGGTTTCGCGGATATAGGGTTCGACCATGGCGCGGATGTCGGCGCTGGTCAGCGCCTCGTCCAGATGCTGGGTCGACAGCACGACAGAGGACACGCGCACCGGCTTGCCGTTCTCATAGACGACCGACAGCTGCGATTTGGCATCGGGGCCAAGCGCGGGTTCCTGACCCGATTTGCGCACTTCGGCCAGACGGCGCAGGATCGCATGGGCATACTGGATCGGCGCGGGCATGAGCGCGGGCGTCTCGGTGGTGGCGTAACCGAACATGATGCCCTGGTCGCCGGCGCCTTCGTCCTTGTTTTCCGCCGCGTTCACGCCCTGCGCGATATGGGCCGATTGTTCGTGCAGAAGGTTCGTGATCTCGCAGGTGTTCCAGTGGAACTTGTCCTGTTCGTACCCGATGTCCTTGATGCAGGCGCGGGCGATCTCGTCGATGCGGCCCATGTATTCGGTCAGCTTGGCCTGATCGCTCAGACCGACCTCGCCGCCGATGACGACGCGGTTGGTGGTGGCGAAGGTTTCGCAGGCGACGCGCGCCTCGGGTTCTTCGGCGATGAAGGCGTCGAGGACGGCATCGGAAATGCGGTCGCAGACCTTGTCCGGGTGGCCCTCGGAAACGGATTCCGAGGTGAAGGTATAGTCGTTGCGGGACATGAAAAGTGCTCCATTGGGGTGAAGCCCGCCACGCCAGGAAGCCGTTGTGGGGGCCATTCAGGTTGGGTAAAGCGCCCGCGCGATGCGGTCAATCGGTATTTCGGAGTCTTGCCCCGAGCACGACGACAGCCAGCCCCAGACAGATCAGGATCAGAACAGGCAGATCGCCGGTGCGGGCATAGAGCGTGGCGGGCGCGGACCGCGGCAAGGCGAGGTCGAGATAACCCGCCTCGCCCAGCGCAAGCTGACCCAGGATACGGCCCTGCGGGTCGATCATCGCGGAGATGCCGGTATTGGCGACGCGGATCATCGGCAGGCCCTGTTCGATGGCGCGCATCCTGGCCTGCGCCAGATGCTGATAGGGGCCCGAAAGCGTGCCGAACCAGGCATCATTGGTGATCTGGATCAGGAGATCGGGCCGCGCATCGCCCTGCAGGCGGGCGAAGGCGGGAAAGACGGCCTCGTAGCAGATGAGCGGCAGCGCGCGACCGACCGGTCCCAGATCAACCGCCCGCGGCCCCGGCCCCGCGCTGAAGCCCTGCCCTTCGCGGGTGGCGAAACCGTGCAGGCCGAACCGTGCCGCCAGATCGCCGAAGGGCATGTATTCGCCGAAGGGCACGAGATGGTGCTTGTCGTAGATCTGGTCGGGGACCGGCCCGCCGCGCAGCACGATGAGCGCGTTGAAGACGCGCAGGTCCTCGCGCCGCTGGATGCCGGTGACGACCGGCACGCCCTCCGCCACGGCGTCGATGGCGGCGATGGCGCCATCGGCAAACTCCAGCAGTGTCGGGATCGCCGTTTCGGGCCAGACGATCAGGTCCGGGCGCGGCCCTGCGGCGGTATAGTCGAGCTTGCGCGCGAAGAAGCTGAACGCCAGCTCGGCATCCCATTTCTGGTCCTGCCTTGCGTTCGGCTGCACGAGCCGGACCACCTGATCGGACAAGGGCGCGGGGGCTTGCGCGTCGCGGATCGTGCCGCCCCCCAGCGCCACTGCGGCGGGCAGCACCAGCGCCGCCGATGCGCGCCCCCAGCCCAATGGCCCATCGAAGGCGCGCCAGAGCGCCCAGCCCAGCCCCAGCGTGAGCAGGCCAAGCCCGTGGGGCCCGATCCATGCAAGGCTCTGGTCAAGCCCCTGTCCGATCCAGACCTGCGCGAAGCCAGCCCAGGGAAAGCCTGTCAGGACATAGGCGCGCGCCAGTTCCGCCGCAGCAAGCGTCAGGACCAGCCAGCCCCCCAGACGGAACGACGCCGCAAAGGCCGCCGCGAAAAACAGCGCCAGGCCGCCCGCCATGAAGACCAGCGCGAAGGGGGCCATCCAGCCATGGATTTCCGGTTCGACCAGGAAGGGTTCGACGATCCAGGACAGCGCGACCGCGAAATAGCCGGAGCCGAAGGCCCAGCCGGTGACCAGTGCCTGCCGCGGCGTCGTGGCGCGCGCCAGAAGCGCCATGGCACCGGCCAGCCCCAGAAGGGTCAGCGGCCAGAGACCCCAGGGCGCATGGCCGAACGCGCCCGCCGCACCCGCGACGAAGGCGATCAGACCGCGCGCCCGCGGCCCGGGGTCTGCGATCATGCCCCGCGATCCGGCACGCGCACGCGCAGCCGCTTGATCCGGCGGGCATCGGCGTCGATCACCTCGAATTCCGGGCCGTCGGGATGCAGGACAACCTCGCCCCGCGCGGGCACGCGGCCCGACAGCATGAAGACAAGACCGCCGAGCGTGTCGATCTCTTCCTCATCCACCGCGTCATGATCGGTGAGGGACTGGCCGATCTCGGCCTCGAATTCCTCGAGCGGGGTCTTGGCCAGCGCAAGATAGCAGCCGGTCTTTTCCTTCACCCAGGTCTTGTCCTCGCCGATATCGTGTTCATCCTCGATCTCGCCGATGACCTGTTCGATCAGGTCCTCGATGGTGACAAGACCGTCCACCCCGCCATATTCGTCGATCACCAGCGCCATGTGCCGCCGTTCCGCCTGCATCTTGGTCAGCAGGACGCCGATGGGCATCGAGGGCGGCACGAAGAGAAGCGGGCGCAGGATCCGCGTGAGGTCGAACTCTTCCTCGGTGCCGTTGAAGCCGTGGGTGAGCGCGAAGTCCTTCAGGTGCGCCATCCCGATGGGCGTGTCGAGCGTGCCGTCATAGACCGGCAGGCGCGACATGCCCGTCTTGCGGAAGACATCGACCAGTTCTTCCTTCGAGATGGTCGCGGGCACCGCGGCGATTTCCGCCTTGGGGATCGCCACGTCCTCGACCCGCATGCGGCGCAGGTTGATCATGCCATGCGTCACAGGTGCCGCTGCCGGATTGGCCGCGGTTGTGGCGGTGTTGGTGCCCGAGGAGGGCGTCAAGGCGTCAAGGATCCGTCCTAGAAAACCCGGTGCCGCCGATTTGCTGTCCTGATGCTGCTGCTGCTGCGCGCCCCGCGCTGCGTCAGACGTGCCGTCTATATCGCCCATTGTCCTACCAGAAGGGGGAATGATCCCCGGAAACACTATGAATATGGGTCATCGATACCCATCGTGCCAAGTATCCGCGCCTCAAGTTCTTCCATCAGCGTGGCGTCACGGTCACGAATGTGATCATAGCCCAGCAAATGCAACACCCCGTGTACGATCAGATGTGTCACGTGATCCTGCATCGTCTTGCCCTGATCCGCAGCCTCGCGGGCGCAGGTCTCCCATGCGATGGCGATGTCGCCCAGTGCGATCTCTCCGTCCGGGTCGGCCTCGGGGGGCAGGGGTGCGTCGCCGTCATGCTCGGCCGACAGGTCCTCGGATGGCCAGCTGAGCACATTGGTCGGCGCGGGCTTGGCGCGGAATTCAGCGTTGAGTTCGGCGATGCGCGCGTCGTCGCAAGCCAGCAACGCGATCTCGCAGGCGTCGGGGTCAAGGCCCAGATGGCGCAGCGCCGCGCCCACGGCGCCGTCCGCCACCGGCTGCAGCGGCAGGCCGGGCCAGCGGTCATCCTCGATCACGATTTCAAGCGCCATCGCTGCCTTCAGGGTGCCAGAGTTTTCGCGAAAACTCTGGGCAAAATCCTGTGTCAGGATTTTGCACCGGGGCCCGCAGTGTCGGCGTCATAGGCTTCGATGATGGCGGCCACAAGCGGGTGTCGCACCACATCCTTGGAGGTGAAGTAGTTGAAGCTGATCCGCTGAATGCCCTTGAGCAGCCGTTCGGCATCGGCCAGCCCCGACGGCACGCCGCGCGGCAGGTCGATCTGGGTGCGGTCGCCGGTGATGACCATGCGCGACCCTTCGCCCAGACGCGTCAGGAACATCTTCATCTGCATGGTCGTGGCGTTCTGCGCCTCGTCCAGCACGACGAAGGCATTGGCCAGCGTGCGGCCCCGCATGAAGGCCAGGGGTGCGATCTCGATCCGCTTTTCCTCGATCAGCTTGGTGACCTGCTTGGCGGGCAGGAAATCGTTCAGCGCGTCGTAAAGCGGCTGCATGTAGGGATCGACCTTGTCCTTCATGTCGCCGGGCAGGTAGCCGAGCTTTTCACCCGCCTCGACCGCGGGGCGCGACAGGATGATCCGGTCCACATGGCCGTTGATGAACATCGACACGCCGACCGCCACGGCGAGATAGGTCTTGCCGGTGCCCGCGGGGCCGATCCCGAAGGCCAGTTCGTTCTCAAAAAGCGACCGCACATAGGCCTTCTGCGCCTCGGTCCGGGGTTCGACCAGCTTGCGGCGGGTCTTGATTTCGACCTTTCCGCCCTTGAACATCTCGAGCTGGTCGCCCGGTTCGCCATCCGGCGCCACCGCGCTGCCGCCCATGCGCAATTCGCGGTCGATGTCGCCGCGTTCCACCGCGCGGCCCTGTTCGAGCCGCGTGTAGAGCGCATCGAGAACCTCGGCCGCGCGCTTCTGCATCTCGGCCTCGCCGAAGATGGCCAGAAGGTTGCCGCGCCGCAGGATCTGGACCGAGAGTTTCTGTTCCAGTTCGGCCAGGTTGCGGTCGTATTCGCCGCACAGGTCGATCAGCAGTCGGTTGTCTGGGAATTCCATCTGCAGCTCGGGCGCTGCGGGGGAACCGCCGGTCGGGGTCAGGGCGCTGATGGCCAAGCCTGTCTCCTTGTCTGCTCTTATCTCAGCCTGCCAACATCCCGGGACCCTGACAAGAGACGGTTCGTGATTTCATCGAAATGATACAAAAATCGCGCCGCGACGGGTCAGGTCGCGGCGCGGTATCGAGCAGATGGCAGACCGGTCAGTTCGGGTCGCGGATGCGCGAGCCTGCCTTGAAGTCGCCCGCCGTGAAGGTGGGCGGGGCGACGCCGGAACAGACCGGCTTGCCATAGCGGTCGATCCGCTGCGACATGTAGCCTTCGACGCCGTCATCGGCGATCCAGTGATCGCAGCCCGTGGGATCGACCCAGACGCCCCAGACCAGTTGCGACAGGTCTTTCCGGTCGATGCCGCGGTCGACGGTCTTGTCGGCGGGATAGCCGCGCAGACCTTCGTCACAGGCGGACAGAGCGAAGGCGGCAAGGCACAGCGCGGTGATCGTTTTCAGTGTCATGACGCGCCTCTTTACTGGATGCACAGGATTTCGACGCGGCGGTTCTTGGCCATGCCGGCCGCCGTGTTGTTCGATGCCGCCGGATAGCGTTCGCCCATCCCGCGCACATCCGCGATGCGCACGCCCGCCTGCTGGGCGACCTTGGCCACCGCGTTGGCGCGGTTGTAGCTCAGGCGCATGTTGTATTCGTCGCTTGCCCGGCTGTCGGTGTGGCCGACGATGGTGAAGGCGAAGGCGGACGAGGACTGGAAGAAGCTGATCAGGCTCTGCCGCGCTCCGGCATGGATGCGGTAGCTGTCGGTGGCGAAATACTGGTCGGTGTTCAGCACGCCGCACAGGTTGACATGGCGGCAGACCGGCGTGCCGTCACGGCGCACATGCGGCGTGGCATAGCCTTCGGCGCCGTCATCCATCACCCAGTGTTCGCAGCCGTCCGGAGTGATCGAGATCGTGGGGATGTACTGCCCCCGGTCGCGGCCCCGCTGGGAGGGCGTATCGCGGCTGAACAGCCCCTCGGCCTGGGCGCGGACTTCGACCCCCGAGGTCAGCAGCAATGGCAGCGCAAGGATCGCGGCAGCAAGGCCGGACCACAGTCTGAATTTTCTGGAAAACCGCACAGCAGACATCCTCAACTTTTTCCCCCGTTCGGGAGCGGGAAGCTGCCGCGAAAACAATGTCAAAGGACAGCCCCCAACCGCCCGTTGAAAAGACGTTAAAAAACTTCGCCTTACATGGAAAGTAGAATCCGCAACTTATTGTCACCCAAATCGCGACAAAGTTGTCATTTTGTCGCCTTTGCGCGACAAACTATCGAAAGAATGTGCGGTGCATCAGGGTTCAGACCGCCAGTTCCCCGGCCAGAGAGTTCGCGCCCGAAGCCGTGATTCTGACCGGCGCCAGCGTTCCGGGCGCCACGCCCGCGTCGCGCACATGCACCGCGTGCAGGTAATCGGACTTGCCCGTCATCTGCCCTGCCTCGCGGCCTTCGCGCTCGAACAGCACGCCGACCACGCGGCCCACCATGGCATCCTGCGCGGCGCGCTGCTGGCGGGTCAGAAGCGCCTGCAGCCGCTGCAGGCGATCGGACTTCTCGTCCTCGGGCACCTGCGGACGTTCGGCCGCCGGGGTACCCGGGCGGGTCGAATACTTGAAGGAATAGGCGTAGCCGTAGGTCACTTCCTCGACCAGGTCGAGCGTCGCCCGGAAATCCTCTTCGGTCTCTTCCGGGAAGCCCACGATGAAATCGCCCGACATCAGGATGTCGGGGCGCGCGGCGCGGATACGTTCGACCAGCCGGATATAGCTTTCGGCGGTGTGCGCGCGGTTCATCCGCTTGAGGATGCGGTCCGACCCCGCCTGAACGGGCAGATGCAGATAGGGCATCAGCTTGGCGCAGGTGCCGTGCGCCTCGATCAGGTCGTCGGTCATGTCGTTGGGATGCGAGGTGGTGAAGCGGATGCGTTCCAGCCCGTCGATATCGGCCAGCGCATGGATAAGCCGCGCAAGGCTCCAGTCGCCGCTGTCTCCGGCGCCGTGATAGGCGTTGACGTTCTGGCCCAGCAGCGTGATCTCGCGCACGCCGCGGTCGACCAGGTCGCGCGCCTCGCTCAGGACGCGGGAGGCCGGGCGCGACACCTCGGCGCCGCGGGTATAGGGCACGACGCAGAAGGCGCAGAACTTGTCGCAGCCTTCTTGCACGGTCAGGAACGCCGTCGGCCCGCGCCGCGCTTTCGGCCGCGCGGCGAGGCGGTCGAACTTGTCTTCCTCGGGAAAATCGGTGTCGAGCGCCTTGCCCCCCGACCGCGCCTTCGCTTCGAGTTCGGGCAGGCGGTGATAGCTCTGCGGGCCGACCACCAGATCGACCAGCGGCTGGCGGCGCATGATCTCGGCCCCTTCGGCCTGCGCCACGCAGCCCGCGACACCGATGGTCAGGTCGGGTTTCGCCGCCTTCAGCCCCTTGAAGCGGCCCAGTTCGGAATAGACCTTTTCGGCGGCCTTCTCGCGGATGTGACAGGTGTTGAGCAGGATCATGTCCGCGTCGTCGGGCGAGGCGGTCTCGACATAGCCCTGCGCGCCGAGCGTCTCGGCCATGCGTTCGCTGTCATAGACGTTCATCTGACAGCCATAGGTCTTGATGAAAAGCTTTCTGGGCTTGTCCATGGCGCGGGTCCGGGTCTTGCGGGAACGGGGCCTTCTAGACCACGCGCCGCAGTCTTGCAATGCGCGCCGATTTCACGGACCTTGCGCAGCACCGGTTGAGGGTATGTAGATAACGATCATGGCGACATCCCGTTTTGCCAGCCTTCGGGCCTTTGCCGCAGCGGCCAGGAAGGCCCCGCCCAAGGGGCCGCTTGCCATCGTTCTGGCCGAGGACGATGTCGAAATCGCCAGCACGCTGCGCCATCACCACGATCTTGGCTTCAAGACGGTACTGGCGGTCATGCCCGGCGCCTTCGATCTGCCCGAGGATGTGGCCGCGACGGTCACACGCATCGACCATGTGGTGACCACGCCCGCCGCCGGCTTCGACGCCGTCAATGCCATCATCGCGGCGGTGCCCGACACCTGGATGTTCTACTGCTACAACGCCGAATACCTGTTCTTTCCCTTCTGCGAGACCCGCAATGTGGGCGAGATGCTGGCCTTCCACACCGAGGAACGGCGCGACGCGATGCTGTGCTATGTCGTCGATCTTTATGCCGACGATCTCGCCGAGGTGCCCGATGCCGTGTCCCTCGACCGCGCCCATATGGACCGGACGGGATATTACGCCCTTGCCCGGCCCGATCCGGTCACCGGGCATCCGAAGGAACGCCAGCTCGACTTCTTCGGCGGCCTGCGCTGGCGCTACGAGGAACACATCCCCGAGAAAAGCCGCCGCATCGACCGCATCGCCCTTTTCCGGTCGAAGCCGGGGCTGGTGCTGCGGCCCGATCACACCTTCTCGGACGAGGAATACAACACCTATGCCTGCCCCTGGCACAACAACCTGACCGCCTCGGTCTGTTCGTTCCGGACCGCCAAGGCGCTCAAGACCAACCCGGGCAGCACCTTCGACATCCGGGGCTTTTCCTGGCACAACACCGCGCCCTTCGAATGGCATTCGCGGCAATTGCTGGATCTGGGACTGATGGAACCGGGCCAGTGGTTCTGAACGTCACTCGGCCGCGTCAGGCGACCGGCGGAACAGGCTGACCGGGCGTTCCGACCCGGTATCGGGCAGCCCTTCGCGCGACAGAAGGATGGCGATGGGGCGCAGACCCGGCACATGGCTGCAGGCGATCATCACGGCGACCATGATGGGCACGGCAAGAAACATCCCCGCGATCCCCCAGAGCGCTGCCCAGAAGGCCAGCGACACGATGATCCCGAAGGTCGACAGCCGCAGCGTGCGCCCCATCAGGATCGGGTCGATGACATTGCCGATGACGAACTGGATCACCCCGAGCGACAGAAACAGCGCCCCCGTCATCGCCGCGTCGCCAAGCTGGACATAGGCCACCAGCGCCGCCGCCACGGTGGCCAGGATCGAGCCGATGTTAGGAATGTAGTTCAGCAGGAAGGTCAGGATGCCGATCGCCAGCGCGAGATCGAGCCCGAAGAGAAGCGCCACCGCATAGACCAGCGTCCCCGTCACCGCGCTGACCAGCGTCTTGACCAGCAGGTAATAATTCACCCGGTGCATGATCGAGGAGATGATCGCCGACACTTCGGCGGCGCGCTCTTCATCCATGAGAAGGTTGGTGAGCTTGGTGTTGAACCAGATGCGTTCGCTGAACAGGAACCCCACGAAGAGGATCACCAGCACTGTGCCCTGCATCAACCCCCCCGCCTGCCCGGCGAGCGAGCGCAGGTAGCCGCTGACATTGACACTTTGCACCGCTTCGAAGAGCGCCTTTTCGGCCTCGGGGCCAAGCCAGGAGAAAAGCGCCGCGACCGCGCTCGGCGCGCGTTCGGCATAGGTGAGCGTGGTGGACAACACCGTGTTCACCTGGCTCAGCACCAGCGAGGTCAGGATCAGCAGCGCCACCGAGATCATGGCAAGGGCGGCGATGGTGGCCAGCCAGTTGGGGATGCGCAAGAGGCCCAGACGCTTGCGCGCGATGAAGCCGATCGCGTCGCTGGTCAGGCTGAAGAGCATGATCGCGACGGCGAGACAGATCAGGATGAACCTTGCTTGAAACAGCAAGAACAGCACGACACCGAACGCCACGATGACCAGCGCGATGGTCTGGGCGCTTACGCGGTCGGGGATCGGGCGGGGCAGGTTCATCATGGTCTCATCGCGCCGGAGGTCATGCCCCCAGCTTCGCGCGTGCGCGGGCCATGCTCAAGCCCTGATGCGGCGCGGTCACGCAGCCCCGGGGCGCAGCACCGGGCACCAGTCCTCGCGCAGCCGCTGACCGGCGGTCATGC
>CAZNMV010000085.1:0-10215 GCA_964573835.1 uncultured Aestuariivita sp.
GGTGGCGGGTCTGGTCTGCGGCGGGGCGCTCGTGGCGTGGCTGCTGCGCGCGGCACGGCGTGGCGACCGCGCACCGGGCGAGGTCGGAACGCTCTAGACTTCGGTGGGCAAGATGTCCGGGCCGCCGTCGGCGGATCGATCTGGCGGCGCTTGCCGCGGCCCGCTGCGCCCCGGTGCTCAGCGCAGGAGCAGGACCGGAACCTTGCAGGAGCGCATCATCTCGGTCGTGGTCGATCCGATCACCAGAC
Organism: uncultured Aestuariivita sp.; assembly: GCA_964573835.1. Classification (GTDB taxonomy): domain Bacteria; phylum Pseudomonadota; class Alphaproteobacteria; order Rhodobacterales; family Rhodobacteraceae; genus JAGYKE01. The sequence goes on from CAZNMV010000085.1 coordinate 249, forward strand.
TGCGGATGCGGCTGTGGCCATAGGCGCCCATCACCAGCATGCCGAAGCGATCCTGATCGACCAGCTTGCCCAGCTCGACCTCCGGTTGGCCGGGGACGATGCGGCTCTCGGCCCTGATCCCGGCCGCCGCCAGCAGGGCGCAGGCGTCGTCGAGGCCCTTCCTGACCTCGGGCGTCCCGGCCCCCACGGTCACGACCGTGACGGCGAGGTTGGCGAAGAAGGAACTGCGCGCGATGTGATCGACCGCCTTCATCGCCGAGCGTCCGCCGTCATAGGCCACAAGCACGGTTTCGATGGGCCGGAAGGCACGCGCGGCCACGAAGACGGGCCTGTGCGCGGCGCGCACGATGCGTTCGAGGTTCGAGCCAAGATGCCCCTTGGCGAAATCCGCCGCCTCGCCGCGCTTGCCGATGACGATGACGCGGGCTTCGCCCTCGATCTTGGCGATGGCCTCGACCACGTCGCCGTGGCGCAGGCGCGTGGTGATCCCGGTCACGCCGTCGCGGTCGACGATGGCGCGGGCGTCTTCCAGGATCGCGCGCCCCCGGTGACTGACCAGTTTCGCGCGCTCTGCGTCGAGTTCGGCCAGTTCCTCCATCAGCTTGCTGCGCGCGCCCAGACGGATCGCGCCGGACAGATCGCTTTGCTCCGGTGCCTCGCGGCGGCCCAGAATATGGATCAGTTCGACCGGTGCCTGCGTGCGCTGCGCGATCCAGGCAGCGTGATGGCAGACGCTTTCGGAATAGATGGAGCCATCCACCAGCGCGATGATCTTGTCGGTCATGATCGGGTCCTCCTCAATGGCTCATCAGCTTGTCCATGGCACCCGGCTTGTCGTGGACGGCAAGCCGGTCGACCAGTGTCTCGGTCGCCTGGTTCATGCCCACGACCTCGACCTCGGCCCCGTCGCGGCGGAACTTCAGGATCGCCATGTCGAGCGCCTGCACCGAAGAAATGTCCCAGATATGGGCGTCGCTCACGTCGATCACGACGCGTTCGGGGGCTTCGCGGAAGTCGAAGGCATCCATGAAGTCCTCGACCGACCCGTAGAAGAGCTGGCCGGCAATCCGGTAGGTCCGCACCCGCCCGTCGTCGCTGATCTCCGAGGTGACGCGGAACAGCTGCGCGATCTTTCCGGCGAAGAAGATGCCCGACAGAAGCACGCCCACCAGCACGCCGATGGCGAGGTTGTGCGTGTAGACCACCGTCACCACGGTCGCGATCATCACGATCGAGGATGAACGCGGATGCACCGCCAGGTTCCGGATCGACGACCACGAGAAGGTCCCGATCGAGACCATGATCATGATGGCGACCAGCGCGGGCATCGGGATGATGCTGACCAGATCGCCCAGACCCACGACAAGGATCAGCAGGAACACCCCGGCCACGAAACACGACAGCCGCCCGCGGCCACCGGATTTCACGTTGATGATCGATTGGCCGATCATCGCGCAGCCCGCCATGCCGCCGATGAAGCCGGTCGCGGTATTGGCCAGCCCCTGGCCCACGCATTCCTGATTTCGGTTCGATTTGGTGTCGGTCAGGTCGTCGACGATGTTCTGGGTCATCAGGCTTTCGAGAAGCCCCACCACCGCGACGGCGACCGAATAGGGGAAGATGATCGCCAGCGTCTCGAAGGTGAGCGGGATGTCGGGGATCAGGAAGACCGGCAGCGTGTCGGGCAGGGCGCCCATGTCGCCCACGGTGCGCACATCAAGGCCAAGCGCCACGGTCAGCGCGGTCAGCACGATGATGGTCACCAGCGGCGAGGGGATCGCCCTGGTCAGAAGCGGAAAGAGATAGATGATCGCCAGCCCCGCCGCCACGAGGACATAGGTCAGCCAGGTCACCTCGCGCGGGTCGAGTTCGGGCAGCTGCGCCATGAAGATGAGGATGGCCAGCGCGTTGACGAAGCCCGTCATCACCGATTTCGAGACATAGCGCATCACGAAGCCCAGCCTCAGCGCGCCCGCCGCGATCTGGAGCAGACCCGCCAGAACGGTGGCCGCCAGCAGATATTGCAGACCGTGTTCCTTCACGAGGGTCACCATCAGGACCGCTGTCGCCGCCGTCGCGGCCGAGATCATGCCGGGCCGGCCCCCCGTGATCGCGGTAATCACGGCGATCGAGAAGCTCGCATAAAGGCCCACCTTGGGGTCCACGCCAGCGATGATCGAAAAGGCGATGGCTTCCGGGATGAGCGCCAGCGCGACCACAAGACCGGCGAGCAGATCGCCGCGGATGTTGCCGAGCCACTGAGCGCGGTAGGCGTCAAGTGAGATCATGGAAAATTTGCCCGATACCGGTCCGGCGCATCTGGCGCGGGAACGGCGTGCATGTGCACCGTTTGGTCTTCGTTGTCCGGCGGATCAGCGGCCGGAAGAGCCACCCGGCATCGCATCCGGGTCCAGGTTCGCTGTCATGGCGCCTAATGGCCCGGGCCGGGAATGGCAACCCGAATGACCTCCCGGGGCAGGAAACCGGCGCAGTCTCCGGGCCCCCGGATGACAGGCGTTTCAAGGCCGGGCGGGGACGCCAGACCGCGCAACGCGCGCGTCTGGACTGGCGCAGCCCGGTGTCGCTGACCGGGAAAGCGGCCGCTGACGGTATCGAGGCGCCGGCGGGTTTCGTCCCTGCGCGCCGCGACTTGGCCCGCGCTGGACAGAAATCCTGACCAATTCAGCTTGTCTCGGCCGCCCGGAATGCTAACCTAGGAGTTCCGGCGCGCCACCCCGGTCATTTCGGGGGTGCGTCGGCCATACGGACACTCGGGGAGGAAATGGAATGTCCAAGACACCGAATCTCGATCGCCGCTCATTCCTGCGCAAGACTGCGCTGGGTGGAGGTGCGGCGGCAACCGGCGTGCTGGCCGCTCCGGCCGTTCTGGCGCAGGCGCCGCTTGTTGTGAAAATGCAGACCTCGTGGCCGGCATCTGACATCTGGATGGATTTCGCCCGCCAGTACACCGCCCGCGTCGAAGAGATGTCGGGCGGACGCATGACCGTCGATCTTCTGCCCGCGGGCGCTGTCGTCGGCGCGTTCCAGGTGATGGACGCGGTCAATGACGGCGTGCTCGACGCCGCGCATACCGTGCCGGTCTACTGGTACGGCAAGAACAAGGCCGCGTCGTTCTTCGGCACCGGCCCTGTCTTCGGCGGCAATGCTAACACCATGCTGGGCTGGTTCTACCAGGGCGGCGGCGCGGAACTCTACCGCGAGCTGACGCAGGACATCATGGGCCTGAACGTCTATGGTTTCATGGGCTTCCCGATGCCCGCGCAGCCCTTCGGCTGGTTCAAGGGCGAAGTGAACACCGTCGCCGACCTGCAGGGCTTCAAGTACCGCACCGTGGGCCTCGCGGCCGACCAGCTGCAGCAGATGGGCCTGTCCGTCGCCCAGCTTCCGGGCGGCGAAATCGTGCCCGCGATGGAGCGCGGCGTGATCGACGCGTTCGAGTTCAACAACCCGTCCTCGGACAGCCGCTTCGGCGCGCAGGACGTGGCCAAGAACTACTACCTGTCGTCCTACCACCAGGCGTCGGAATCGTTCGAATTCCTCTTCAACAAGGACTTCATGGACGATCTCGATCCCGATCTGCAGGCGATCCTCAAGTACAGCGTCGAGGCTGCCTCGACCGCGAACACCGCTCTGGCGCTCAAGGAATACTCGGGTGACCTGCAGAAGCTGCAGACCGAATCCGGCGTCACCGTGCACCGGACCTCGGCCGACATCCTGTCGGGCCAGCTGGCCGCATGGGACGTGCTGATCGCCGATCTGGAGCAGGATCCCTTCAACAAGAAGGTCATGGACAGCCAGCGCGCCTGGGTCGAGAAAGTCGCTTACTACGAGCTGATGAACTCGCCCGACCTCGCACGCGCCTACGAGCACTACTTCCCGGGCCGTCTCAAGCTCTGACGACACGACATGGCATGATCGGCCCCGGCGAAGCTTTCGCCGGGGCCACTTCGTGCAAATGGGGGTAGGCCCGTGATCGACTTCATCCGTTTCGCCGACAATCTGTCGGCCTGGTTCGGCAAGGCCTTCGCCTGGCTGATCATCCTCATGGCGGTGGGCACCGGCTATGAGGTCTTCGTCCGCTATGTCATGAACGACCCGACGGCCTGGGCGCTGGACGTGTCCTTCATCATGTATGGCACGCTCTTCATGATGGGCGGGGCCTACACGCTGTCGCGCGGCGGACATGTGCGGGGCGACTTCCTCTACCGGCTCTGGCAGCCGCGCACGCAGGCCAAGGTCGACCTTGTCCTCTACATCCTCTTCTTCTTCCCGGGCGTTTCGGCGCTGATCTTCGCGGGCTGGAAATACGCCGATCGGTCCTGGGGCTTCGGCGAGGTTTCGGTCAACAGCCCTGCGGGTGTGCCGATCTACCAGTTCAAGACGGTGATCGTCGCCGCGGGCATCCTTCTCTTCATTCAGGGGCTCGCGCAGGTCTGCCGCTGCATCCTCGCGATCCGCACGAACGAATGGCTTGCCGCCGACGAAGACGTCTTCGAGACCGAGGACCTGCTCATGCGCGAAGCCCACAAGGCCGAAAGGGGCAACCATCAATGACCGACCCGCAGGTCGCCCTGCTGATGCTGGGGCTGTTCATCGTCTTCGTCTTCCTCGGCTTTCCGATCGCCTTCACGCTCATGGCCATGGGGATAGGCTTCGGCTACTATGCCTATTACGATGAAGGCCGCATGTGGCGCGCCTTCAACCGTCTGGGAGAAGAGGCAGGAGGCTGGGATACCTTCACCCTCTGGATACAGGGGTTCTTCAACAACCGAATATTCGATCTCTTCATAAACCAGACATACACCGTGATGTCGAACGAGGTGCTGACGGCAGTGCCGCTGTTCCTGTTCATGGGTTACATCGTAGAACGCGCCAACATTGTCGACAAGCTCTTCGGCACGCTCAACATCGCGTCGAAGAACGTGCCGGGCTCGATGGGTGTCGCGGCGCTCCTGACCTGCGCGCTGTTCGCGACCGCAACCGGCATCGTGGGCGCGGTGGTGACGCTGATGGGCCTGCTGGCGCTGCCGCAGATGCTCAAGGCGCGCTACAACCCCTCCTTTGCCAGCGGCATCATCTGCGCGGGCGGGACGCTCGGCATCCTGATCCCGCCGTCGATCATGCTCATCGTTTATGCGGCGGCGTCGGGCGTGTCGATCGTGCGGCTTTACGCGGCCGCGCTGCTGCCGGGGCTGACGCTGGTCGGGCTTTACCTGGTTTACGTGATCGGGCGGTCGATCCTGCAGCCGTCGGTCGCGCCGAAGCCATCGGATGACGAAGTGCCCGACGTGCCGTTCTGGCGGCTCTTCGGGATGATCGTCACCTCCTTCGTGCCGCTGGCCTTCCTGATCCTCGCGGTGCTGGGCTCGATCCTCTTCGGTCTGGCCACCCCGACCGAGGCAGCCTCGATCGGGGCGCTGGGCGGCATTTTCCTGGCCTTCATCTATCGCGCGATGACCTGGCAGAGATTGCGCGAAAGCGTCTATCTGACGGTGCGGACCACGGCGATGGTGTGCTGGCTGTTCGTCGGCTCTTACACTTTCTCGGCGGTGTTCTCCTATCTTGGCGGCGAACACGTGATCTCGGAATTCGTGCAGAGCCTCAGCCTCGAGCCCTGGCAGTTCCTGATCCTCGCGCAGCTCATCATCTTCCTGCTGGGCTGGCCGCTGGAATGGTCCGAGATCATCATCATCTTCGTGCCGATCTTCCTGCCGCTGCTGGCATTCTTCGGGATCGACCCGCTGTTCTTCGGTGTGCTGGTGGCGCTGAACCTGCAGACCAGTTTCCTGACTCCACCCATGGCGATGTCAGCCTATTACCTGAAGGGGATCGCGCCACCTGAAGTGCAGCTGACGATGATCTTCCGGGGGGTGATGCCGTTCCTGCTTTGCGTGATCATATCGATGGTGCTGATGTATCTCTATCCGCAGATCGTCTACTACCTGCCGACGCTGTTCTATGGCTGAGACGGCGATCAGAACCCGGGCCGCGCAGGCCGCCACGTCGCTGAGCGCGGCGGACCTGCGGGGCAGGCTCGCCTCGGGCGCGCTGCGCGCGGCCGAGCTGACCGAAGCCTATCTCGCCCGCATCACCGAGGCCGAGCCCGGGGTGCAGGCCTGGGCCTGGCTTGACGGCGATCACGCGATGGACCAGGCGCGCGCGCTTGACCGGCACCGGGAAAGCGGGCGTGCGCCGGGGCCCCTGCACGGGCTTCCGGTGGGGATCAAGGACATCATCGACACCGCGAAGGTTCCCACGGCGAATGGCTGCGCGCTCGATGCAGGCCGCGTGCCGTCGCATGACGCCTTCGTGGTGGAACGCCTCAAGGCGGCGGGCGCCATCGTCATGGGCAAGACGGTCACGACCGAACTTGCCTTCATGCATCCGGGCAAGACGCGCAACCCGCACAATCCGGGCCATACCCCGGGCGGGTCGTCTTCCGGATCGGCCGCTGCCGTCGCCGCGGGCATGGTGCCGCTGGCCATCGGCACCCAGACCGGCGGATCGGTCATCCGGCCCGCCGCCTTCTGCGGCGTCACCGGCTACAAGCCGAGCTTCGGCGCGATCCCACGTCGGGGCATCCTGCCGCAATCGCCCTTTCTCGACACGGTCGGCGTCTTTGCCGCCGACCCGCGATCGGCCGCGCTCATCGCCGAGGCGCTGTTCGGCCATGACGAGGCCGATCCCGCGACGCGACCCGCGCCGCATCCGCGGCTGTTCGAGACCGCCTGCGCGAAACCGCCCGTCCAGCCCACCTTCGCCTTCGTCCGCCCGCCGGGCTGGGAGGAGGAGGCCACCGCCGACACCAAGGAGGCCTTCGCCGAACTCGTGGCGGCGCTGGGCGATCAGGTCTTCGAGGTGGAGCTTCCCCGCGTCTTTGACGGTGCCGCGGCCGAACGGCTGCGCATCAACCTGGCCGAGATGTCGCGCTGCTATCACCGCTATGGCCGTGACGGCGCCGACCATCTGTCGTCTGAAACGCTGGAGGCGCTGGCCCAGGGCAACGCGACACTGGCGCGCGACTATCTGGCCGCGCTCGACTGGAAACCGGTGCTGAATGCCGCGCTGGCCGAGATCTTCGAGCGCTGCGACGCGATCCTGTGCCCCGCCGCACCCGGCGCCGCGCCGGAAGGGCTGGCCACGACCGGCAGCGCGGTCTTCAACGGGCTCTGGACCTTCTGCGGCACGCCTGCCGTGACTGTGCCGATCCTGACCGCCGCAAACGGCCTGCCCATGGGCGTCCAGCTTGTCGGGCGCATCGACGACGATGCGCGCCTTCTCAGAACGGCGCAATGGCTCCATGATTGGGCCGATGGATGACTTCGGAAAGGACATCGCCATGAACCGCCTGCTTGCGCTTTTCGCCTTCGTCGTGTTTGCGGGGTTCCTCGGCATCCTGATCATCGGCGTGCCAAGCCCCGACCTGATCGTGATCGTCCTGCTGACCGTGGGCCTTGTCGCCTATGACATGCTGACGTCCAGCGGGAAGAAACCCGACAACGATGCCTGAGCGCGTCCTGTGGATCCCGCGGCGGCTGTCTGAGGCGACGCTGGCGCGGGCACGCCGCCACTATGACGTGATCGTCAAGGACGACGACACCCCCGGTACGCCCGACGAGATCATCGCGATGAGTGCGCGCGTCGACGCGATGATCCCCTGCCATTCCGAACGCTTCGATGCCGATGTCGTCGCGTGGCTCGATCCGCGGCTGAAGATCGTGGCGAACCATTCGGTCGGGACCGACCATTGCGACCTGCCCGCGCTGAAGGCGCGCGGGATCGCAGTGACCAACACACCCGGGGTCCTGTCGGACGCGACGGCGGAACTTGCCATGATGCTCATGCTGGGCGCGGCGCGCCATGCGGTCACCGGCGACCGCATCGTGCGCTCGGGCGGCTGGGAGTTCTGGTCGCCCGCTTTCCTGGTGGGCAAGCAGGTCACCGGTGCGCGGCTTGGGATCGTCGGCATGGGCGGTGTGGGAAGGTCGCTGGCGCGCAAGGCGCGCGGCTTCGACATGGAAATCCACTATCACAACCGCCGCCGCCTGCCGCCCGAAGAAGAGGCGGGCGCGATCTTCCACGCCGATCTCGACAGCCTGCTCTCCGTGTCGGATTTCCTGTCGCTGCACTGCCCCGCGACCCCCGCAACCGAAGGGCTCATGAACGCCGCGCGGCTGGCGCTACTGCCGCGGGGTGCCATCCTTGTCAACGCGGCGCGCGGGTCGCTGGTGGACGAAGCAGCGCTTCTGGGCGCCATCGAAAGCGGTCATCTGGCGGCGGCGGGGCTGGACTGTTTCGTGACCGAACCCGGCGGCAACCCCGCCTTTGCGGGCCACGAGAACATCGTGATGATGCCACATGTGGGCAGCGCCACGGTCAAGACCCGCGACGCGATGGGGTTCAAGGCGCTCGACAACCTCGACGCCTTCTTCGCGGGACGCACCCCTCCCGACCTGCTCTGACGCTCGGTCGCGGGGCGGGGCAGGGCGCATGCCGCGCCCCTTTGCCCGAAAGCCTAGCGGAACAGGTAATCCGGCAGCCCGGTCGCCAGAACCGGGAAGGCCGCGATCATCACCAGCGCCAGAAGCTGCAGCCCGATGAAGGGGATGACGCCCGAATAGATGTCCTGCGTCCGCACGGCGGGGGGGGCCACCCCGCGCAGGAAGAAGAGCGCAAAGCCGAAAGGCGGGGTCAGGAAGGATGTCTGCAGGTTCACCGCGATCATCACGCCCAGCCAGACCGGATCGGCCCCCATGATGATCAGCGCGGGGCCGACGATGGGCACGAGGATGAAGATGATCTCGAGGAAGTCGAGAAAGAAGCCCATCACGAACATCAAAAGCATCACGAAGATCATCGCCCCGGTCAGCCCGCCGGGCAGGCTCTCCAAGAGATGATGCACCGTCTCTTCCCCGCCAAGCCCGCGGAAGGTGAGCGAGAAGAGGCTCGCCCCGATCAGGATCGCGAAGATCATGCCGGTGATGCGGGCAGTGTTCTCGACCACCGGGGTCAGGACCTTGGTGCGGAACACATAGACCAGCGACAGCCCGATGCTGAAGGCAAGGATGCCGACAAGCCCGTAGGAGACATAGAGCATCGTCTGTTCCGCCGGGCTGAAGTCCTGCCGCTGGATCAGCAGGTTGAACCCCAGCCCGTTGATGACCATGAGGGCGATGGCAGCCGCGACGCCCGACAGGATCATCCATGTCCGGTCGGGCCGCGCGCGGATGCCCGCCAGCAGCGTCGCGCCCACGGCACCGACGCCGGCCGCTTCGGTCGGCGTGGCGATCCCCGCAAGGATCGAGCCCAGCACCGCCACGATCAGCCCCGCGGGCGCCAGAAGCCCGTTCGCGAAAAGCCGCCAGCGTTCGGCGCGCGTCAGCTTTTCGCCCGGCTCGGCGCGCACGGCAGGTGCGCTCGACGGCTGCAGCCAGGCGAGGATCACGATGTAGATGGCGTAGAACAGCACCAGCATCAGCCCCGGCACCAGCGACCCTGCGAAAAGATCGCCCACGCCGACAGATTTGCCCGCGAAATTACCCGAACTCAGGTTCGCCTGCTGGTTGGCGTAGGTCAGGATATCGCCCAGAAAGACCAGAACGATGGACGGCGGGATGACCTGACCCAAAGTGCCCGAGGCGCAGATCGTGCCGGTGGCAAGCTTCGGGTCATAGCCGTGGCGCAGCATCACCGGCAGCGCGATCAGGCCCATGGTCACCACGGTCGCGCCCACGATCCCGGTCGAGGCGGCCATGAGCATCCCCACCATGACGACCGACAGGGCAAGGCCGCCCCGCAATTCGCGGAAAAGCTTGGCCATGGTGACGAGCAGATCCTCGGCCACCTTGGAGCGTTCCAGCATCAGCCCCATGTAGATAAAGAGCGGTGCCGCGATCAGCACCTCGTTCGACATGATGCCGAAGATGCGCTGGGGCAGGAAATTCAG